>JAABTR010000010.1 GCA_011389755.1 Deltaproteobacteria bacterium
GATTGGAATCTTGAAGTTGGCGCCGGGATCTTCGATCCGGACGAATTGTCCAAAACGCATCACCACGCCGACCTCTTCGGTGCCGACCGTGTAGAAGCTCGTCATACCGACGGCTATGAGCGCGGCCACCAAAACGATGGTCTTGATGAGCCCCTTGTGCTCCTTGTAGAGCTTTTTCGCGTCGTCGAGACCTTTTCCGCCTTGGCCGCCGAACGGATAATTGTCGTGTGGCATCCATACCTCCCGAGTTTGCCGATCCCGAAGAAACTCGACCATTATCAAGGGCCTGTCAAGCCTGCACCTTTGAAAAAGCGAATGACCGGCTCTCGATCTCGACGCCGCCTCGCCGGGGAGCTCACAAGATTTTGATTTCGGCCGCGGAACATAGTGAGGGCGGTTTCTTGACGAGAGATTCACTGCCTGTAGATTAAATTCATGACATCTGAATCCGTTCCCTCAATTCTTCTCGTCGACGATGAAGAGATGATCAGGACGCTGCTGCGTCGCACATTATTGGACAAAAAATACGTTGTCGTCACAGCGGGGTCGCGAAAAGAGGCCATCGAGAAGGTCAATGAGAAGCAGTTCGATCTGCTCATCGTGGACAAGAACCTCCCGGATGGCTCGGGTTTTGATGTTATCGACGCCGCCAAGCGCCGAGGTCATCGCTCGGAGTCCATCGTTATAACGGCATATTCGGACACCGATTCCGCTATTCAGGCCGTGGCGCTGGGGGTTTTTCGTTACGTCCGAAAGCCCTTCGACCTCAAGGTGCTCGGGACGGATATCGCCTCAGCGCTCGAGACACACAGGCTGCGCAGGGACCTGGGGCGGCGGACCGAGGAGGTCGAGCAGAGCAATCGGGCGCTGGCCACCAGCGAGGAGCGATTTCGGTTGCTCTTTAACTCGGGCAACGACGCCGTTTTTGTCTACCCCCTGTCCTCGGACGGCATCTCGGACAAGTTCATCGAGGTCAACGACGTGGCGTGTCGCTGGCTGGGATACACCCGCAGAGAGCTTCTGCATCTGAGCGTCGGCGATCTCTACAGTCCCAAGTCGCTCGAAGGGTTGCCGGCTCGCACGAGCAGGCTCCTGGCCAACAAGTATTTTTTGAGCGAGCTGGAGCTCGTGTCGCGGGACGGCCGGCACATCGCGGCCGAGGTGAGCGCGCGCCTGTTCGAGTTCGAGGATCGGCTCGCGGTGTTGGCCATCGCCCGGGACATCACCGAGCGGCGCCGAAGCGAAAAAGAGCGGGCTCGGCTCGAGGAGCAGTTCAGGGAATCTCAAAAGATGGAAGCCATCGGTCGGCTCGCCGGCGGCGTGGCCCACGACATGAACAACGTCCTGGGGGCCGTCATGGGGCTGGCCGCAGCTTTCGACTCAGAGGATAATCTGTCGCAGCGGCAGCGCGAGGATCTTGCGAGCATTCTCGAAGCCTGTCGGCGAGGCCGTGACCTGACTCGGGATCTCCTCGGGTTCGCGCGCAAGGGGAAGTATCGCAAGGAGAAGATCAACCTGAACCGGTTGGCCAAGGAGATCAAACAGATACTGACCCGCACCATCCCGCGGACCGTCGAGATAGAGACCACGCTCGAACAGGATCTCGAGCTCACCGTGGGCGATTCGGGGCAAATCACCCACGCCGCCATGAACGTGTGCATCAACGCGGTCGATGCCATGAGAGGTCGGGGCAAGCTTCATTTGCGCACACGCAACGTCGTCATCGATACCGAAGAGGCGCGCAAGCACAACGGGGTCACGGCGGGCAAGTTCGCTATGCTCGAGATCATCGACACGGGCTCGGGGATGGACGCGACGACGTTGGATCTCGCCTTCGAGCCCTTTTTTACGACCAAGCCTCAAGGCAAGGGGAGCGGGCTCGGTCTGGCGATGGTGTACGGGACGATTAAAAACCACAGCGGCTTGGTGAAGCTGTCGAGCGAAGTCGGCAAGGGCACTGAGGTGAAAATCTGTCTTCCAGCTGTTGATAACGAGTCCACTCTTTCTCAATCTGCGCAGCGAGGCTCCATGAGACCGGTAAGTCAAACTCAAACAGGGAAAGTGCTTCTCGTAGATGATGAACCGATGATCCGCAACGCCGGTAGGCGTCTGCTGGAGCGTCTCGGATACGAGGTGATTTTGGCCGCGACCGGCGAGGACGCGGTTGAGATGTACAAAGGATCCAAGGACGACATCTGGCTGGTCGTGCTCGATCTCATCATGCCGGGGATGGACGGTGAAGATGTCTTTATGGCGCTCAAAGAGTTCGATCCCGGGGTCACCGTTTTGCTCTCTTCAGGGTACAGCAAGGAAGAAAAAGCCGAGGAGCTCCTCGAGCAGGGCGCCGCGGCCTTCATTCAAAAACCCTTCGATCTGAATGCCCTGGCCGATCAGCTCGCCAGGTTACACGATCGCCGGCGCAGGACCTGACGCGGTGCCGGCCGGTTGAGCGCTCACTCGGTCGTGCAGGACTGTGAGCAGCCGTCGCCTGAGACGTTGTTGCCGTCGTCGCATTGCTCGGTGTATGGTCCCGAAAAAGTTATGTCGTCAATGTACAAGACATCACCGGTTCGGGTGGAATAATAGGCTTCAGCCTCCCATTTGAAGGTATGGATACCAGGGGCGATTTCAGCGCACACCTTGGACCATGAGTTGATCGCATCTGTTGCTTCAATGATTTCGTCGTCGACATAAAATCGGAAATCAACAGAATAATTATAGTATGTATCCCCGAACCAGAAGAAACAGAAATTGCCATCGGTGTACGCAGTTATGGAAATCATCGAAACTGTGTAGCTGTCACCACCGTTTATAGATTGGATGCTGTAGCTTCCCGAATGAGAGCTATCATCCGTGATTTCGAACCCATAGGTGGCACCCTGGGTCCAGATGCTCTCGGGGAGCGCCCCGGACTCGAAGTCCTCGACGCGCGCCCGGACCTCGTGTTGTTCGCGGATGCCGTTGCCGCAGTACTCCAAGCGGCATTTTTCGGAGCAGCCGTCGCCGGCGGTCGCGTTCCCGTCGTCGCACTCCTCGTTCGGGTCCAGCACGCCGCTGCCGCAGTACTCCGCGGTGCATTTTTCGGAGCAGCCGTCGCCGGCGGTGGTGTTCCCGTCGTCGCACTCTTCGCCGTGGTCCTTGACCCCGTCGCCGCAGATTTCGCTGCTGCACTCGGCCGAGCAGCCGTCGCCGGCGGTGGTGTTTCCATCGTCGCAGTCCTCCCCGAGGTCGAGGCGGCCGTTTCCGCAGATCTCTTTTATGCAAGTGGCCGAGCAGCCGTCACCGCTTTTGTGGTTTCCGTCGTCGCACTCCTCATCGAAGGGGGCGGTGAGCCTCACGTTGTCGATGTAGTAGGCGTCGAGCCCCTTGCTGCCCGAGCCGTTTTTGACGTAGCGCCACTCGAAGGTGTGGTCACCCGGGGCGACTTCGAAACACAGCTCTTTCCAGCCCTTCGTCGACCCGGCCATGTACCACTCTTCCTCGCCGTCGATGAAAAAGAAGAACTCGTCGTCGCTGGCCCACGAGCTCTCCGATTCCCCCACGTAGTGGAAGCACATGTTGCCGTCTGTGTAGGCGTCGAGCCGCAACACGGCCTCGGTGTTGTGCAAACCTTTATTCGACGACACGAGCGAGTAGCGCCCCTCGAATGCCTCGTCCTCGGTGGGTTCGAAGCCAAAGGCTCCCACCTGGGTCCATGCCGCCGCGCTCAAGTCGCCGGTCTCGAAGCTGTCCCCGAGAACGATCCCCTTGGAGATAGCGCCGTCGCCGCAGAACTCGACAAGGCATTTGTCGGAGCACCCGTCACCGCGTTGGGTGTTGCCGTCATCGCATTGTTCGTAGCCCTCTCGAGCTCCGTTGCCGCAGATAGACGAAACGTGCGTGTCGGACTCGCTGTCGGAATCGCTTTGAGACGCCGACTCGGAATCTTTTTGTGTGCTCTGGGTGTCGCCCTCTGTCTGTGTGTCTTGAGCCGGCGGGGCCGAATCGGAGTCCGTCTCGCCGCCGGGGAGTGATTCCGATCCCGAGTCCGTGTCCGTTGAGCGGGCTGTGGTCGTGTCCGCAGTGCCGTCGGCTGTGTCATCAGGCGTCGTCGATACGCCGATGTGAGAGGCGTCCGACTCCGGCGTGATTTCGCCCGAGGCGCACGCCGTGAGGAAAAAAGAAATCAGGACAAGCCGCCGAGATGCCGTATTCATGACCAAACCCTTTCGGCTAAAGAAATTAGCGCTCGGGCAAATTTATACACGAAAACGAAGAGCTTTGTCGAATGGGATAACACCGATTAGGCAGTAAACACTGCGGTCCGAGGCGTTTCGTCCCGCGGTGAAGCTCGCTAAAGCGATCGCAGCGCGGGGAGAACCTTGGCCATGGCCGCGCCGAGATCCCGCATGGTCTGGAGCCCCTCTTCGTCGGCTTCCACATCTCCGGCGTCTCGGCCGATGCCGATATTCCAGTAGCTGGACCCCACGATGAGCATCCCCTCGACTGCGAAAAACCGGTTGATGGTGTCGAACGCGGTCATCCCGCCCGCGCGGCGCACCGCGATCACGGCGGCGCCCACTTTGCCGGTGAGCAGATTGCCGTTGGCCCGCGCCACGTAGCCGCAGCGGTCGATGAGCGCCTTGGTCTCGGAGGTGATGTCGGCGAAGTAGGTGGGCGAGCCGATGAGGACGCCGTCGGCTTCCAGCATCTTGTCGATGAAGCCGTTCATCTCGTCCCCGGTCTGGGCGCAGGTGCGATTTTGTGAGGTTTTGCAGATGCCGCATGCTCGACAACCGCGCAGCGCCTTGCCGCCCACCTGAATGATCTCGGTCTCGAAGCCGGCCTCGGTGAGGGGAGCGAGGGCGACCTGCAAGAGGCGCTTGGTGTTTCCGTTTGCTCGTGGGCTTCCGTTGAACGCCACTATTTTCATCGTCGAATCCTTTCGGTCATCGCAACATTTCCCTCCTCAACAGACCACGAATAGACGATTTCGCGAGGAAGAAAAAGAAAAACTAGAGCTCGAAGATTTTCCCCTGCTCGATGAGCTCGATCCGCGGATTGGTGTCTCGAAACTCGTCGGAGCAGTGGATGATGCGGATCTTGTCGCGGATCTTTGCGGGCAGGGCGAGCAATTTTTCATAGGGGGCGTGCATGCCCGGGCCTGTCTCGTGGAGCACGATATCTCCTTGGGAGAGCCACTCGATGAGGTCTTCGTCGAAGGTCGTGTCGGAACTTATGGACAGGGTCTTGCCCCCCGCGCTGATGCGCAGCGCCGTGGTGGGCAGGTGGTGGACCGTGGGCCGGCACTCCACGGAGAAGGGCCCAACGGAAACGGGGGCGTCGAAGTCCAGCGCTGTCGCCAAAAAGAAGTCTTCGAAGGTCCTCTCCTCGAGCTCGGCGCCGGGTCGAGGCCTCGAGAGGCCCATCCCCACGGCGAGGCGGCCGCTCCACAGGTTCTGTAAGACGGTCGGGTGCGCTGCGACGCGCGTCTTCTTGCCGAGAGCTCCGCGGGCATAGAAACCAAAACCCTCGAGGCCGCTGCTGTGATCCGCGTGGAGGTGGGTCAGCACCACGGCCTCGATGTCTTTGACGTCCAGGTCGACGCCCGATTTCTCACGAGCCTCGGCCATCATCTTTCGGATGGGGTGAGGGCAATCGACGAGCAGCCAGCAGCCATCGTGCTCGACGGCGACGCAAAACGAGTAGAATCGGCGAGAGAAGGCATCGCCGACGCCCAGTGGGATGAAACGAATCGTGGTCATGCGCCCTCCTGGTTCGCTGGGGTTTTATTGGCGTAGGATTTTTCCCGGCGTACAATGAAACCGCGCTTTTTCGCAAGCGGGTTTAGCGAAAACACGGTCGTTGTTGACTGACTTTGGAGAGGTTAGCGCATATAATAAAGGATGTTTTTGTTTTCGGTTCGCGGCTGAACCGAGGGCTTGAAGCCAGGAAGAAGGCACAAGTTGACGAGAATCGTTTGGATGATCCCCGCTATGATCTGCGTGCTGGCCGGCACAGCTCGGGCGGGCATCGAGCTGACACCTGAGGAGACGAAGACTCTGGGTCGAGGCGAGCTGGTCAAGCACAAGGTGCCTTTCGACGAGGAAAAATCGGTGGTGCGCGGCACCTCGCTGATGGTCATAGACGCCCCGGTCGAGCACGTCTGGGCGGTGATGCACGACGTCACTGCGTGGCCCCGGATTTTCCCCTACATGTACGATGCCCACGTGCAGTTTCGCTATGGGCAGGCCCAAGCCGTCAAGCTCAAGGTGGGGGTCTCTGTGTTCAACATCAACTCGTGGGCCATCATGGTCTCCGATCCCAAAAAGCACGAGATTCTGACGCGGCTCAACGAAGAAAAACCCAACTACGCCGAGGAGTTCTACTCCCGGCTGCAGATGATCCCCCAGCCGGGAAACCGCACCTTGGTGGTCTATGCGTTCAAGGTGCGGGTCTCGTTCGGTCCTGTCGTCGCGCTGCTCGGAAAAAAAGTCATCGGCAAGGTGGAGTACGTCTTTTTGAATGTGCCGCAGAATCTCAAAAAAGCCGCCGAAGGTCGAAAGCAGCAGCGCTCGGCAGATAAAGACAAGACGGCATCGAACGCCGCAGAAGAACCGACAAAATAGTCAGCGCCCCCTTTTCTCCTTCCACAGAACCGTTATCCCGCAGAACCTTGTCGAGGCGTCGCGCCGGTGATACGGTGTGCGGTGATTGAAAATGCATTGGAGGCGAAAAAGATGAGTGGCTTTGGTAGAATCGGCGCGTCGATTGGCGTCCTCGCGCTGCTGTCGCTCTTGGCGTGTGAGGACCAAGGCGGAGACTCTCGGCAGCAGCTCGCCGGACCGGGTGCCATCGTGGGGGG
>JAABTR010000011.1 GCA_011389755.1 Deltaproteobacteria bacterium
CGAGGGCGAGGGCGATGAAGACACAGGCGGCAGAGATTCTCAAGAGGAAGAGGGTGAAAAGGGCGCCGAGCGGGACGCAGGAGCAAACGGCGGCTGCCGGTTCGTTCCACCCAGAGCGCGCTCTTCATCGCTTGCGAGATTTATGACGCTCGCCCTGTCGGCTTGGTGACACCTAGAGCGCCAAACCTCCCGTTATTTCGCCTCGCCGCGCCTGGAACGGAGTTTGCTTAGTTCCTCATGTGACGGTCGCTCGGCAGCGATGCCGATGACAGGCGGCCCGTTAAGCCAAGGAGGAAGCAGGCGTGTTGCACCAATCGCGGAAAAATCGAAAACGCTGGGTCATCAAGGCCCAAGACGGGAGCCATGACGATCGTGTTGCTTCCCAAACTTTCGAAACCCGGCGGCGCTCGGCCAGGCAGTCGTCGATGCAGGAAAACCTCCACCGAAGTTCACGTCGCTTTTGGAAGTTGACTCGGCAGCGCAGCGCCTTTCATTCGGGTATCAAGCTGCTCGGCGATTACGGGCGGTACTTTTGGAGCAACGGGGACGAGCGAGCGGCGCTCGAGGCTTTCGCCGAAGCGGTTCGCCTGGCGCCTCGGTCGGCCGAGACCCACAACGACCTGGCTGTTTTCTTTTGGAAGATGGGCAACCGGGTCACCGCCTTGGAGCACTTCAGGAGAGCGCGGGATCTCGATCCCAACCACCGGGACACCGTGTGGAACTGCGGCCAGATCATGATCGAGGCCGGAGAGCTTCTGTCTGCGAAATATCTTTACGGCAGCTACCTTCGGGAAAACGGCTACGACGACGAGATCTCCGAGGCCCTGGCCGAGATGACGGCGCTGGCTCCTTTGTCCGCAGCGGCGGCGTTCGAAATGTCTCAGTCGGCACGTCTTTAGGGCGCCTTTTTTTGAGACCGGCGGTCTCAGCGCCTCCCGAGATCGCGACGACCAAGAAACTTCCGCACCGAGCTCAAGAAAGACTCGAGATCAGCGTAAAGAGGGAGATTGTGCTCACCCACGGCGCCTGTGCCGGGCACGTATCTCGCGTTGGGGAAGCGCGGCAGGAGCGATTTGACAAATGCGACAAAGGCCTTTTCTTTGCGCAGCGCCGTCCCCGGCCCCAGGTTGAGCAGTTTCTCGTATTTCAGTCGATTGCCGTCGATGATGTAAGCCGAGATCGCGTTTGCGGGTGCGGTCGTGCTTCGGACGAGTAAAGCGAGATACGCAGGTCGGCTACAGTCGTCCAGTCCGCTGTCTATCATCGCAGCGATTTCGGTTCCATCGAGATGATCGATGCGTCCGGCAGCGATGCCGGTGATTTCGTCATCTCCCACGTGCG
>JAABTR010000012.1 GCA_011389755.1 Deltaproteobacteria bacterium
ATCGCAGCGATTTCGGTTCCATCGAGATGATCGATGCGTCCGGCAGCGATGCCGGTGATTTCGTCATCTCCCACGTGCATCGATGAACGCATGCCGAGGCGTCCTGACAGCCCGGTTGGGGGGAAGGTGATATCGCTGAGCTCCCGAATGGAAAACCGCACGGGCTCAATGGGGAAGCGGGCGAGATCGGCCGGGCTGGGCTTTTCGGGGGCGTGGTCGGGGACGGGACTGCTGGCGGCCGGGCCCAATGTGCCCATGGGCTGGAAGGCCACCAGGGGCGCGCCGTCCGGATCTTCGGGCTCCTCGTCGGGTTCTCGACCCAGGACCTTTTGCTCGAAATCCGTCAGGCGGAAGGCAAGGGCCACCAAGGCTCCGGTCAGGAAACCTCCCACATGAGCCCAATGCGCTATGGGCCCCACATCGAAGTACAAAGCAAAAAACAGTTCTCCTGCGAACCACAGAGGCAACATCAGGTAGGCAGGAGCTTCGAATGTCCCGTGGCTCGGCTTCAAACGCAAAAACCAGTAAAAGTAAAAGAAGCGGATTTTGGACTTCGCCAGACGCACCGCTAACGCGCCCATGAGCCCAGCCACGGCTCCTGAGGCGCCGATGAGAGGGGCGTCACTACCCAGATGCGTCGCCTGATGAGACAGGGCTGCGCAGATCCCGAACATCAGGTAGAGGCCCAGGAACAAGGAGTGCCCCCAGATGTTTTCGAGCTTGACCGCGGCCACCCACAAAAACAAAAGATTGAACACCAGATGCATCACCCCCGCGTGCAGGAACATGTGGGTGATGAGCCCCGTAAGCCTTGGAGAGGCGGGCACGTAGCCGAAGCGACCGAGCAGCCCGTGGCTCGAAAGCCGTGTGTACTCCTCACGGTACCTATCTATCTCGCTTTGACGGGCTTCGAGCTCTTCGGGTCCCACTTCTTGGTCGCGGTCGACAGTGGCCTTGGCAGCCTCGATTTTGGCGAGGAGCTCCTGCTTTCGGTCGGCCTCTTCGGCGGCGCGCCCCCACGTAAAAACGAATACCGTCAGGCACGCCGCCATGATGCCGAAGGTGGCAAAGGGCAGTCTCTCCACCACGAGGGACTCGTGGCCTATGGGTACTATCAGCATTTTCTCCCAGTATGCGCCCTCAACAAGGCAGCGCAAAGCGATCCGTTTGTGGTTTCAACCCTTAAGAAACTTTCAATGGAGGCCGATAAAGTTCTTAGGACCGATAGGGTCCCGTAAACGGGAGGAAGACAGATGCAGCTGCGTTTCGGGGCCGCTCTCGCCTCGTTGATCATCGGTGGGTTGCTCGCCGGATGCATGGGATCGGATTTCGACGATTTCAAGAACTTGGACGATTATGAGTGGGGGCAGGGCACTGAGACCGAGGGCGCCGGGCTGCTCGATGGCAGCGGCCAGAGCTGCGAGGGAGCCGCTGATTGCGCCGTAGGCCTCGTGTGCTCCGGGGCGACCCAGACCTGCCAGCCTCCGGGGACGCCGGGCACGGCGGCCGTCGGTGATGAGTGTCAGGCCACGTTCGACTGCGCCATGGGCTTGGTGTGTGCGTCGGAAGGTGTCTGCCGGGCGCCGGGAGCTCCGGGGACAAAGGAGCAGGGAAAAGGTTGTGAGACAAAGGCGGAGTGCGCGGCGTTCCTCGACTGTATCGACGGCAGGTGCCAAGGCGTGGTTCCTCCTTTCTGGAGCGGGGTCGAGTGTCAAGAGGAGGACGACGAGGCGACACCTTTGAAGGTCTATTTCGAGGTCGGGGGGGACAGCGGCGAGTTTTACAGGCTCCCGTTCCCGAGCGATATTCGTATGGACGATGGCCTTGACCTCAGAGGCCACCCTCGGCCAAGCGCGACCATCCCGGGGCTCGGCAATCCCATCGAAGAGTACTTCACCCTCTTGGAGAACGATGTACGCGGCTTCAGCACGATGGCTTTTGTCTTCTTTCGGTTCAACAAGGTGGCTGTCGGGCCCTCCATGAACGTCGAGCAGTTCGATATCATCAACATCGACGCGGGCCACGAGGACTACGGGGACGGGCATCCGGTGGAGTTTCGGGCCGGGACGGCGCAGCGAAAGTACATTTGCCGAAACTGGTTGGCGATAGGGCCGACCCTGGGGCGCCCCTTGTCTCAAGGCACCACCTATGCCGCCATCGTGCGAACCGGTGTGACCGACAAATACGGCACGCCCGTGGCCCAAGATGACGATTTCAAGGCGATGCTGGCTTCGGCGCGGCCGGCCGACGCGGTGCTCGCGGCGGCGTGGGACAAGTACGAGCCGTTTCGTCAATATCTAAAGGACCACAAGGTGGCTGCGGACACCATCGCGGCCGCCGCGGTCTTCACGACGGGGAGCGCACAAAAAAAACTGCCGGCCATTAGGCAGGCGGTCCACGGGGAGCCCGAGCCGGGCGTCACTGAACTCGACTCCGAGGACAGAGGCGACTTCCGCCTGTACACAGGGCGTCTGACCATCCCGTTTTTTCAAGACGGCACGCCGCCGTTCTCCACGGCGGCCGATGGCGGCGCCTTCTTATGGGGTGAAAGCGGGCTGCCGGTGCCGGTGGCCGAGCAAAACGTGCGGTTCGCCCTGAGCACGCCCAAAGGCGAGATGCCCCAGGCAGGCTGGCCCATCGTGATTTACGCGCACGGCACGGGGGGGTCTCACCTCTCGTTCGTCAGTGGCGACATCGCAACGCGCCTCGCCCGCGTCGGCATCGCGGTCATCGGGATCGAGCAGGTCCAGCACGGCGATCGCCGAGAGCTCAGCGAGCCGCTTGCAAGCAGCGACCTGTACTCTCCCGAGAGGCTCTTTTACAACTTCATCAACCCGCGGGCCGCCCGAGACAACAACTTCCAGGCCGCGGCCGACCACTTCCAGCTCGTGCGGCTCATCGAGCGGTTCTCAGAGATCACGTCGGAAGGCGTGTCATTTGACGTCGAGAAGATCTTCTTTTTCGGTCACTCCCAGGGGACCCAAGGGCCGTTTTTGTTCGCAGCGCACGAACCACGTGTCAAAGCCGTGGTGCTCAGCGGGGCGGGGGGCTACCTGGTCGACTCCTTGCTCGGCAAGAAGGAGCCCGTCGACGTGTCGCAGATCATCGGCCTGGCGCTTCTGGA
>JAABTR010000013.1 GCA_011389755.1 Deltaproteobacteria bacterium
GGCTACCTGGTCGACTCCTTGCTCGGCAAGAAGGAGCCCGTCGACGTGTCGCAGATCATCGGCCTGGCGCTTCTGGACAGCGCGGTCGATCGCTACCACCCCATGCTGAGCTTGGTGCAGCTCAGTCTGGATGAGGTCGATCCGGTCAACTACGCCCAGTCGGTTTTTCGCAAGGATCCTTTTGAGCTGGGGTATCCCAAGAGGCATGTCTTCATGTCCTACGGCATAGGAGACAGCTACACTCCGGAGAGGACCCAGGTCGCCCTGGCCAAAGCCTTGGGCGTCAAGCAGCTGGCCCTTGAAGGTCACGAGATCTCCTTCGTCAGCGAAATCGACAAACTACCTTACTCGGGTGGGGCCGTCACCGCCGCCGTCTTGCAGTACCTACCCGACGGCGACTACGATGCACACTTCGTCATGACGCGTCATGGCGGCGCGATCGTTCAAACCGACGGTTTTTTCGAAACCCTCGTCGGCGAAGGTAAGCCCACCATCATCCCGTTTTGATTCTCTTTGACAGTCTTTATTAAGGGGACTATTTCGTTTTTGATGACAAATGTATGAAAAATGCTGCTAGATACGTATCCGCGTCTGTGGAGTTGCTGTTCGTTGAACTCTAAAAAAGGAATAAGGAGAATAGACATTGCCGCTACAGCCACTCGAAGCTCCTTCGCGGTTGTCCGGCCGGTTGTCGGCCTCGATTCGAGGCGCGTTGCTCGCCCTGGTCTTCAGCTTTTTCTTGGTCGTCTATAATATCGGGCAGCTCTTCAGCCTCGTCGTGCGGCCGTTTTCCAAGCGCGCCTTTCGCGCCTACAACCGATACGGTGCGAATGCGTGGTGGACGCTCGTGTCTGCCCTGATTCGCGCCGTGGGCGGCCACAGCATCGTCGTCACGGGTGATGAGCCCCGAGAAGAAGAAAACGCCCTGATATTGGCCAACCACCAGCGGATGGCGGACATCCCGGTCCTGGCGGCCCTCGCCGCGAAGAACGCGAGGGCGGGAGACCTCAAGTGGGTCGTCAAGAGCTCTTTTAAGTATGTCCCGGGGCTCGGCTGGGGGATGTTGTTACTCGATAACTTGTTCGTCAAGCGGAACTGGACCAAGGACCGCATCTCCATCGAGAAGGTCTTCGCGAAGATCATCCGGGACGAGCTCCCCTTTTGGCTCGTCATTTTTCCCGAAGGCACCCGGATCTCGCAGGCCAAGCTCAAAAGAAGCAGGCGCATCGCCCGTCGCCAAGGTCTCGAGCCCCTCAATCACGTGATGTTTCCCCTCACCAAAGGCGTGGGCGCCACCTTGGATGGCCTGGGACAAAGGCTCGAGGCGGTCTACGATGTGACCATCGGCTACAGTGACGGGCTCCCCGGCTTGTGGCGATATCTATGCGGCAACGTCCCGCCCACACACCTTCATGTTCGCAGGATTGCGGCCGAAGATGTCCCTGTAGAAGAGAGCGAACGCGCCGCGTGGATCCACGATGTGTTCGCTGGAAAGGATGCCCGGTTGGCTTTCTTTCGAGAAAGAGGGTGCTTCGAGGCTTCGGTGGAGCTCGAAGAGCCCTGCTCCGTGGCGAATCAAAAGTCCGTTGCCCGCTGACCCCCCGTCGTTGCGATTCCCCAATACCGGTCTTCTTTGGCTCGATGACATCGATTGACAACCTCTACCTGAGATTTAGCTTTGCCGTCAAAGGTTCGTAGAGCGGCCCAAAGGAGCGTCTCATGCTCAGAAACCAACTGGACGACCAAGAGATGTACGAGGCGGAGAGAGCCGAGAACGAAGAGTGGATCTATTCTCTGGACGCCGTCATCCGCAGGAGCGGACCCGAGAGGGCGATAGAGCTCTTGGCGCAGCTTAGGCGCCGAGCCGCGGAGTACGGTCTCGCGCTCCCGTATCCGGTCAACACGCCCTACGTCAACACCATTCCCAGAGGGCGCCAGTCTCGGTTTCCCGGGAACAGGGATATCGAAAGACGCATCAAGAGCATCGTGCGCTGGAACGCCATGGCGATGGTGGTCCGGGCGAACAGGGAGGAGAGCGGCATAGGCGGGCACATCTCCACCTACGCGTCGGCGGCCACCCTGTACGAGGTGGCTTTTAATCACTTTTTCAAGGGGCCCGACCACCCCGAAGGCGCCGATCATGTCTATTTTCAGGGCCACGCCACGCCGGGGATCTACGCGAGAGCCTTTCTCGAAGGGCGCCTCGATGAGAGGCACCTCGAGAATTTCCGCAGGGAGATGAAGCCAGGCGGCGGGCTCTCCTCTTACCCGCACCCGTGGCTGATGCCGAATTTTTGGCAGTTCCCCACGGTCTCCATGGGGCTCGGGCCGATCATGGCCACGTACCAGGCTCGCTTCAACCGGTACCTCGAGGACCGGGGCCTCAAAGACAAGACCGGTCGCGTCTGGGCGTTTTGCGGCGACGGCGAGATGGACGAGCCGGAGTCCCTTGGGGCCGTGAGCCTCGCGGCGCGGGAGAACCTGGACAACCTCACCTTCGTGGTCAACTGCAACCTCCAGCGCCTCGACGGCCCGGTGCGCGGTAACGGGAAGATCATCCAGGAGCTCGAGACGCTGTTTCGCGGAGCGGGCTGGAACGTGATCAAGGTCATCTGGGGCGACGACTGGGACGACCTGCTCGACGGGGACCGCGACGGCGTCCTGATCGAGCGCATGGACAAGGCGGTGGACGGCGACTATCAAAAGATGACTGTCTCATCCGGGGCTTATATCCGGGAGCATTTTTTCGGCGTCGATCCGCGTCTGCTCGAGCTCGTCGAGCACCTGAGTGATGAACAGCTCACCAAGCTGAGGCGCGGCGGCCACGACCCCGAGAAGGTCTACGCGGCCTACAAAGAAGCGGTCGAACACACGGGCGCGCCCACGGTCATCTTGGCGAAGACCGTCAAGGGGTACGGTCTGGGGGAAGCAGGCGAAGGCAAGAACGTCACCCACCAGCAGAAAAAGCTCAACGAGCAGGAA
>JAABTR010000014.1 GCA_011389755.1 Deltaproteobacteria bacterium
GTCAAGGGGTACGGTCTGGGGGAAGCAGGCGAAGGCAAGAACGTCACCCACCAGCAGAAAAAGCTCAACGAGCAGGAGCTGCGCGAGTTCCGCTCTCGCTTCGGTATTCCCATCTCCGACGAGGACGTGGGCAGGGCTCCTTTTTACAAACCCGCGAGCGACAGTCCGGAGATGCAGTACCTGCGCAGCCGCAGGGAAGAGCTCGGCGGGTTTTTGCCGCACCGGGCGGATCCCGGCGTGACGTTGCCGGCGCCGCCTTCGAAGCTCTTCGAAGAGTTTGAAAGAGGCTCCGGGGATCGGGACGTGGCCACGACGATGGTGATGGTGCGGATCCTGGGCAAGCTGCTCAAGGACGAGGAGCTCGGCCCCCGCGTCGTGCCCATCATCCCGGACGAGGCGCGCACCTTTGGGATGGACGCTCTGTTTCGGCAGGTCGGCATCTACTCCCACGTGGGGCAGAAATACGAGCCCGTCGACAAGGAGACCCTGCTCTTCTACAACGAAGAAAAAAAAGGGCAGATCCTCGAAGAGGGGATCACGGAGGCCGGGGCGATGTCTTCGTTCTTGGCGGCGGGGACGTCGTACTCGACCCACGGCCTGCCCATGATCCCCTTTTACTTTTATTACTCGATGTTCGGGTTTCAGCGCATCGGGGATCTGATCTGGGCGGCCGGTGACATGAGGGCCCGCGGCTTTTTGGTGGGTGGGACCGCCGGAAGGACCACTTTGGCAGGAGAGGGGCTGCAGCACCAAGACGGGCACAGCCACGTCCTTGCGCTGCCCTATCCCACGGTCCACGCCTACGATCCGGCTTATGCTTACGAGGTGTCGGTGATCGTCAAAGAGGGCATGCGGCGCATGTTTCAAAAGGGCGAGGACGTGATCTTCTACCTGACCGTGGGCAACGAGCTTTACAAGATGCCCGAAAAACCTGCCGAAGACGTGGACGAGGGGATCATCAAAGGGCTCTATCGGTATCGCGGCTCTGGCATCTTGGACAAGGCGGGAGACAAAAAGGTTCACCTGTGGGGTAGCGGCGCCATCCTCAACAAGGCGATCGAGGCCCAAGCGTTGCTCGAAAACGAGTTTGACATCGCCGCGGACGTGTGGAGCGTCACGAGCTACAAGGAGCTGTGGCGCGACGCCACCGGGGTCGAGCGCCGCAACCTTCTAAACCCGAAGGCCGAGCCCGTCTTGCCGTATGTGGCGCGGCAGCTGGCAGGCGATCCCCGCCTTGTGGTCGCGGCTTCGGATTACAGCAAGGTGTTGCCGTCGAGCTTGGCAAAATGGCTGCCCGAGGGCTTGGTGCCGCTGGGCACCGATGGGTTCGGCCGCAGCGAGGGCAGGGCGGCGCTTCGGGACTTCTTCGAGGTGGACGCGCCGCACATCGCCGCCGGCGCCATCGGCGGACTCGCGCGCAAAGGCGTCCTGGACCGGCAGGAGGCGGCGGAGATGATCGGTAGGCTCGACATCGACGTGGATCGCTTGGACCCTTTGACCTTGTGAAAAGAAGGGAGTCAAAGCCGTGGCATACGAACTGAAACTTCCCGAGCTGGGAGAGAATATCGAGACAGCGGTGGTCGTGTCCCTGCTCGTCAGCGAAGGAGACGCGATCGAAAAAGACCAGCCCGTGGTCGAGCTGGAGACGGAGAAGGCGACCACCGAGCTTCCGTCGACGGTGGCGGGGACCGTCAAAAAGATACTCATCAAGGTGGGGGACGAGGTCTCGGTGGGACAAGTCCTCATGGAGATAGAGACCGAGGCGGCCGAGGAAAAACCGAAGAAAAAGGAGCCCGAGGCCGCAGATAAAGAGGAGCCGAAGAAAAAGGAGCCCGAGGCCGAGGCCGAAGGCGAACAAGAGCCGCCGAAAAAGGCCCCGAAGGCCGCACCCCCACCTGCGACCCACAGGGGCGCTCACGAGGTGCCGGATGACCTCGCTGCCGCGAGCCCGGCGGTGCGCAGGTTGGCCCGTGAGCTCGGTCTCGATATCAACGATGTGACGGGGACCGGCCCGGGCGATCGCATCACCACAGATGACGTCAAGGCGCACGCGCGCAAGGTCATCGAGGGCAGGGGTGAGGCGCCCGCGGAGGAGCGCGCGCCGGCCGCCAAGCCTCCGGCGGCGCCGCGGCTCCCGGACTTGTCCCGCTGGGGCGAGATCGAGGTCGAGCCCATGAGCGGCGTCAGGCGCAAGACCGGCGAGGCGATGTCCCGCTCCTGGGCTCTGATCCCCCAGGTGACCAACCGCGACAAGGTCGATGTCACCGGCTTGGAAGAGTTTCGAGGTCGGCACAAGAAAAAGGTCGAACAGGCTGGAGCCAAGCTGACGGTCACGTCCCTTCTGCTCAAGGTCCTCGCGGCGGCGCTGAAGCGCCACCCCAAGTTAAACGCGGCGGTGGACGAGGCCGAACATCAAATCGTCTATCGAAAGTACGTTCACATCGGCGTGGCGGTGGACGCCGGCCACGGTTTGTTGGTGCCGGTGGTGCGCGACGCCGACAAAAAGAGCATCGTCGAGCTGGCCGTCGAGCTGGGCGAGCTGTCCGAGAAGGCCCGCGGGAAGAAGCTCTCCATCGAAGAGATGAAGGGCGCCGGTTT
>JAABTR010000684.1 GCA_011389755.1 Deltaproteobacteria bacterium
TGTCGCATCCCCACGTCGCAAAGGCGGCTACGAGCACAACCGAGAAGCTCGAAAAACGCTGAAAACTCGCCATGAAGACTCCTTTCAACAGGCGTGAAGAGATAAAGATTTATCAAAACCGCGAAAAGTACAGCCGACCTGCGATTTTTTCTTGTTGCGATATTGACAAAAGAGAGCGCGATCGCGTTTTTAGACTTCCAGGACCTTTAAAAAGGCGGCAATCACCGCGGGATCGAAGTGCACACCGGCGGTGCGCTCGATCTCATCCCGGGCGATCTCCTTGGCCAGGGCCTTGCGGTAGGGGCGATCGGAGGTCATGGCGTCGTAGGCGTCGGCCACCGCGATGATGCGAGAGGCCAGCGGGATCTCGTCGCCCTTGCGGCCGTCCGGGTAGCCCGAACCGTCCCAGCGCTCGTGGTGGTGGCGGACGAACTCGCGGATCTCGCCGAGGAAGTGGAGCGGCATCAATATGGCGTTCCCGTAGGTGGGGTGTTGCCTGATGATGCGCATCTCCTCGTCGGACAGCAGCCTCGGCGCGAGGAGGACCTCGTCGCGGATGCCTATCTTGCCGATATCGTGGAGCAAGGCGGCGTTGTAGATGGCCTTGAGCTCCCGGGTCCCGAGACCGAGCTCCACGCCGATGCTCTGAGCCAGATCGGCGACCCGCTCCGAGTGTCCTCGCGTGTAATCGTCCCGAGCCTCGAGGGCTTTGGCCAACGATTTGAGCGTCTCGTAGTAGACTTTTTGCGTGGTCTCGAAGAGCCGCGCGTTTTCGATGGCGATGGCTGCTTGAGACGCGATGGTCTCGAGCATGCGACGCTCTTGTACGCCGATCTCGGTGCTGGCCTTTTTGACCAGCTCGAACGCGCCGATGGTCTTGTCGCCGACTTTGAGGGGGAGATCGAAGATGGCGAAGCTGCTCGAGATATCCGAGAGGATCCCCGACATGGCCCGAACCTTGAGCTCCTTGGTCTCGGCATCGATGAGCTTGATGGCCCCCGCGGTGCTGCCGATGATGGAAGAGGTCATCTCCAAGATGGCTTTCAAGGTCGCGTCGAGGTCCATGCTCGCGCCGATGGCCCGGCCCGCCTCGTGAAGGGTGGTCAGGTTTTTGATCTGCGCCTCGAGATCCCCGTTGGCCTTGACGATCTCGACGGCGTACTGCTCCAGGTCGGCGTTGAGCTTTTCGATCTCGCTGAGATTGGCGGTCAGCTTGTCGTTGGCCTCCTCGAGGCCCTCGAAGAGCCTGGCGTTGTCGATGGCCACGGCCGCGTGGGCCGCGAACGCGCTGAGGATATCGAGATCCCGCTCGTCGTAGGCAAACGGCACCGGGCTCTCGCTGTCGAGCACACCGATGACATCACCGCGCACGAGCAGGGGGACCGCCATCTCGCATCGGCCGCCTTGACGCCCGAACACGTAACGCTCTTCGCTCGCGGTGTCGGCCACGAGCAGCGGCTGACCGGTTGCCGCCACATGCCCTGTGACGCTCCCTTTTACCGGGACGCTCTTTCCAAGGACGTTTCCGTAATCGAGCGCTGCGTTGACGACGAGATTGCGGCGCTCTTTGTCGAAAAGCAGCACCGCGCATCCGTCCAGCCCCAGCGCCTGGGTCGCCAGATCGAGGATCTCGTCGAGCACCTCGGCCGGGCTCAAGATGCTGCTGAGGGCGGACGCCGCCCGGTTGAGGAGCTCGAGCCTGCTGGAGCGCGCCTTGAGCTCGGTGATCATCCGGGCGTTGTTAAACGCGGTGGCTGTCTGGGAGGCGAAGATGCGAAAAAGATCCAGGTGCTTTTGGGAGAAGGCGTGGGGCTCGGGGGATTCCGCATCGAGGATCCCGATGATCTCGTCGCCCAGAGCGACCGGAGTCGCCATCTCACACCGCGCCCCTTTGGTCCCGGGAATGTAGTCGGCGCATTCTCGCGTGTCCGGGATGATGCCCGGCTCGCCGCTTACGTACATCTTGCCGACAAAACCCTCGCCTATGGGGATCCGAAGTCCTTCGACATCCCCGTGGTGCAGGGCTTTGCGGACCGTGAGCGTCGTCCCTTGGGGGTCCGGTGTCAAAATGGCCACCGAGTCGATGCCAAGGGCTCTTTGAGCGAGCTGCAAGATCCGCTCGAGCATCTTTTCGGGATCATCGATCGTGTTGAGGGAGCACGCGGCTTTATGGATGAGGGTCAGCCTCCGATTCCGCTCGGCGAGCTCCTCGCGCTGCTGGGCTGAGTGAACCGCCGCCGAGACCTGGGCCGCCAGCATCTCCAGCACCTGACGATCCGACTCCGTCAAGATCTCCTCGCCGGTGGATTCGACGTCGAGCACACCCACAACCTCTTTTGAGGCCCTCAAGGGCACGGCTATCTCGGACTGGGCGTTCAAGGAGCCGGAGATGTAGCGGGGATCTTTGCGGACGTCCTGGACAAAAACGGGCTTGCCACTCGAGAAAGCTTCTCCTGTGATGGTGCCTTCCACCGGAATCGTTTTCCCAGCCGTCCCCGAAGCATATCCGTGCTCCCGGTGGACGCGCAGATTGTGTCCCGACAGCTCCGGTAACAAGATTGCGATATGGCTGAACTCCAAGGACTCGCGGGCCATGACGAGGATGTCGTCGAGGAGCTCGTCGAGGTTCTCGGCCATGTTGAGCTTTTGAGATGTCGCCGCCAAGAGATCGAGCCGCGTGCGCAGCCACCTGGCCTCGTGCTCGGCCTTTCGGAGCTGCTGCTTGAGCACCGCGTTCCCGATAGCGCCCGCGGCTTGGTCCGCGAAGATAGTCGCGTGCAGAAGATCGGTCTGCGAGAACCGATCGCGTAGTTTGTGCTCCGTATTGAGGACTCCTATGACCTCGTCGTGAAAGATGAGCGGGACAGCCATCTCTGATTGGCAGCCGTCGAGGCCGGGGATGTAATCCGATGTGCTCGTGACGTCTGAGACGAGGTGAGGCGCCATCTGGGCCGCTGTCTTTCCGGTGATCCCCTGCCCGCGGGGGATTTTGAGGCCGATAACGTCCTTATCGTAGCCCTTCGCCGCCTTGACGATGAGGTTCTCTCGGTCCTTATCCCAAAGCTGGATGGCGCAGGTGGTCAAATCGAGCGCCTCTTGAGTCGACTCGAGGATCTTGGTCAAGAGGATATCGGTGTCGTTGAACTGGGTCAGACTCTGGCCGGCCCGGGCGATCGCCGCGAGCTTGTGCGCCCGAGTCTCGATGGAGGCCTTGAGGCGCAAGTTGCGGATCGCGGTGGCGACTTGCTCGCCGAAGGTCCCAAAGAGGTTGAGGTCCGCCGAGGTGAAACGCTCCGATCGGCTCTCGATGTCCAGGACACCGATGAGCTCATTGCCCGAGATGAGCGGGACGGCCATCTCCGAGATGGCCTCGGGGACGCCTCGAATATACCTCGCATCGCCGACGATCTCCGTTATCACTTGAGCTTGCCTGTTCTTGGCCACCCAGCCGGTGATCCCCTCGCCCGGGTAGGCTTTGAAGCTCTTGACCACATCCGGGTCGTACCCACGTGCCGCGGCGATGCTCAGGTACCCATGCTCGGGGTGCATGAGCAAGACGGCCGCCGTCTTGTGGCCGAAGACGTCCTCGATGAGCTCAAACGCGACGTCGTAGAGTTCGGGCGCGCTTCCCACGTTGCCCAGTCTTTTCCCAGCCTCTGCGAGTTTGGAGAGCTGCTCGAGGAGCCGAACCATCCGATTGTCCCAACAAGGCGCGCCGTCGCCCATTTGTAGCCTCCGTTACATCCCCGCCGGTTTCCCAAAGCACCCACCGAGTCAAAAGACTTGGCTCCCTCCATTTTACCCCGACGCCGCCCGCTGAAAAGCATCTGTTTCGATTTATAGACTATGTAAATTATTTTGTTAAAGAAACGGCCCCCTCCTGGACAGGAGCTGGGTG
>JAABTR010000685.1 GCA_011389755.1 Deltaproteobacteria bacterium
CGGCCGCGCCTATAGAACACCGGCGCGGACAAATGCGCCTGCTCCTCGAGAAACATCTGTTTGTCTTCTCGAACGACCCGCGCCGCCAGAACGCGATGGCGTCGGCAGAGGATCTCGACGGCCCGTTTGACGACAGCTTCGCTCATCGGTCCGGTGAAGAAACACATGCGCACGGTGTTCACGGAGCCGCGCTGTCCAGAATAGATCCATGACTCCTCGACGCAGCCGAGCGGGCGCCTCCCAGGGGCCGCCGAAGAACCACCGCCAAGGCCCAAGGGCGGGCCAGCGTTTGTCTGAGTATATTGTTCCATCCCACAACCTTTTGAAACTCGATCACTTCAAAAAGGGAAAACATGTAAAATCAAAACGCTCCAAGGTCAATACAATGCGGCCCAGAAGGGCGTGATTATCCCAGTTATTTCGAGCACATTGCAGTAAGGGCAGACAATTACCGCGGCGCGCAAATTGTGGATTGCAAAAAGGCCCTGCTCTTCGACCGGTGCCACGTTCGGCGGTAAGCTTTTGAAAAGGCGACAGTGAGTGACAAGGAGATGGCGTCCACATGGCAAAGATGTATCCGGATGTTGCCGCGACGCGGGTGATATTCGCCAGCCGAGCCGAAGAAGTGTTCTACAACACGTGCAAGGCCGAGCTTCCCGACTCGTGGCACGTCTACAGCTCGTGCACGGTCTCGACCATCGAGAACGAGCAGGGCATGAAGGACAACGAGATCGACTTCCTCATTTACCACCGGGACTTTGGCGTCATCGCCGTGGAGGTCAAGGGGGGGCGGATTCGCTACGATCGCGACAAGGCGTGCTTCTTCTCGATCAATCGCTACGACGAGACCTTCGGAATCAAGAACCCGTTCAAGCAGGTCCTCATCTGGAAGGGGCGATTTCTCAGGTATCTGAGACGCCGCGGCGTCCGGGTGCCGGTCACCCACGCGGTGTGTTTTCCGTCTGTCATCGAGAGCGATATTCCCCAGAGCGCAGAGATTGAACCGCGCCTCATCATCGGGATTGGGCGCCTCAAGGATCTCGAGAGATCCCTCGTGAGCATCGTGACCCAATCTCAGCCGGCCAGATTTCTCGATTTTCCGGACGTGCAAGCCGAGCTCGACGACATCATCCAAGGCCCCTCTTTTACGACGCGGCTGCGACTGAGGGACTATCTGGATAACCACGAGCTCAGGCTCAAGGACATCGAAGCGATCACCGAAACCCTGGTCGGGCCCATCGCCAGTTCGACCAGGTTGGCCATCGAAGGAGAGGCCGGGACGGGCAAGACGATGATAGCCATCATGCTCGCCAGGCACTTCAGGGACATGGGCAAGGATGTCCTGATGCTCTCGGGGAATCCGTTCATGAACTCGGTCCTCGAGCGGGAAGTCGGCCCCAAGGTTACAGTCGCGACATACATCGAGTTCGGCATCAAGCACGGGGTCAATCTGCTCAAGCGCCCCGCGGATTTTGCCGGTTCCAATGAGGACTGGACCCAGTTCGAAGGGCCGGAAATGCTCACGAGGGTGATTGAGCAGAGCGACGAGAGGTACGACGTCCTCATCTGCGATGAAGGGCAGGACGTGCAGCCTTTTTGGTGGGAGGCGTTTGAGAGGGTGCTCCGACCGGCCGAACAGAGCTGCTTCTACGTTTTTTTTGATCGCAGCCAAGGAGTCTTCGGCAGCGGCGGGAGCGCGAAGGGGTTCGATCCCCATGAGACCTTGCCGATTGAGCCGCCCTATTTTCCCTTGATCACCAATTACAGAACAACCCGCGAGATCGCCGGATTCGCGCGACAGTTTCGCACGGGAAAGACGATCCTAAAAAGCCACTGCGGGCGTTTGGGATACAAGCCGAAGCTGATCCTGTACAAGGACAGCTCCGATTTCAAGAGCAAGCTCAGGGCGCTTTTCAAGACGCTCTTCGAAAACGAGGGGCTAAGGACGAATGAGGTGACGCTGCTCTCGGCGAGGAGCCCTTTCACAAAGGGCTCC
>JAABTR010000686.1 GCA_011389755.1 Deltaproteobacteria bacterium
TGTGCTCCACACAGACGGTCCGATCAGTCCCTATGCTCTGTTCGATATCACGCGGGCGAATCGGAAAAAGGTCCTGCCCTCCGCGCGGGAGATCGGCGGCCGCATCAAGACATCGACCATCGCGAGTTTCAAAGGCCTCGAGACCCCTGTCGGCATCCTCGTGAACCTCAGCGAGTACAATCTCCCAATCGACAACCCGATCATGTCCAGCCTGATCTACGTGGCCGGCACCCGCGCCAAACACATGCTCTATATCTTGATGCGCGATGAAGACGGCAAGCACGAGAGGATCGCCGAGGCGCTCGATCTCGTCGAAGAGAAGGGCGCCATGGTGCTCGAAGGTTCGAGCGCCGACTACGAGTTCACGGGGCGAGTGACCCACTACAACCCGGAGAGGGTGGGGTGGATGCGGGTCGACGATCCGGCCTTCGAGAGGCGTTCAATCTTGTTCTTCCCGTCCGACGTGAAAAAGTCGGGTCTCGCACAGGTCCGGAAGGGGACCCGCATCCGGTTCCGCCCCCGGCTCGAGGGAGAGGTCGTGATCGCAACCGATCTCAAGACGCATGGGCCAACTTTGGACGATCACAAACTTTGACTCATCGAGGGGAAATATGACGGTAGAGCTGTTTACGATAGGGGATAGTATCTCTCAGGGAGTCATGAGCGGAGCCGCCGCAAATACCCACTTGAGCTACAGCACGATTCTCTCCAAGGTTCTGGGCATCGCCGACTATCGTTACCTGGCCTGGCCCGAGGAGCTCAAGCTCAAGTGGGATCTCGAGCGGGTGCTGCGCGTGCTTGAAGAGCGTTACGGCAGCGACCTTCGAGGATGGGAGTGGCTCGGCGTGCTGGGGACGATAAACGACGTCTTCGACGCCTCCGAGGACTACTACGAGCGCAAAGATGGCAAGCTCGGCACGCCCCTGGGCCTGCCCCACGACAGCTTTCACAACGTCGCGGTGGAGGGAATGGACGCAGGCGACGCGTTCCTCGTCACGCCCCGCACCGCCGAGAAAACTGTGGAGTCTCTGACGCGCGCGCAGCGCAAGGATCGCTACCTGGCCGCGGCGAGCGCTCCGTTTTCCCGCAACGCCTATCGCGTGCTGAACCCGAACGCCAGACCCGACTTCATGGACTACTGCGCCGTCTCGTGGCTCGAGCACCACGCGAGGAGCGAAGGCGTCAAGCGGCTCGTGTTGTGGCTCGGGGCCAACAACGCCCTGGGCACTGTTTTGGACCTCGATATCTCGCAATCCCCCGGGGACGGCAGCGTGCTCACATCCGCTCGGGCGGAGCGCATAAAATGGAACCTGTGGCACCCCGACGACTTCGAGCTGGAGTATGCGGCCCTCGTTGAAAAGACGGTCAGCGCCATGTCCCAGAATCGATACACCGATTGGCACTGCTACGTCGGGACGGTGCCGCTGGTGACCATCGCGCCCATCGCCAAGGGGATGGGCGAGGCGCGGCTCATCGCCGACCCGGACGGCTCGGGCCGGCAGTGTCGCTACTATCAGTTCTACTCGTATTTTCCCTTCTCATTGGAAACCGCGCTGAAGACCGGCAGGTACCTGAAATTTCGAGACGCGCTCTTCATCGACAAATGCATCATCAGGTACAACGAGACCATCAAACGCGTGATCAAAGAGCAAAACCAAAAACTGGGACGAGAGGCGTTTCATGTCGTGGACATCTCGGCAAAGCTGCGCGACATGGCCTGGAAGCGTGGCAGCGGCAACCCCACCTACGAATACCCGGAGTTCTTCTCTTGGGTCTACCCGCCGCTCGACACCAAGT
>JAABTR010000687.1 GCA_011389755.1 Deltaproteobacteria bacterium
GTGGTGCCCTTTGTCGGTTCGGGGCACGCCTTGAAGAACCCGGTGCACGTTGATGACTTGGTGGCCGGTCTCTTGTCGATCCCCCACAACGAGCGCGCCCTGGGCAAGACCTATGATCTTTGCGGCGGCGAGGTCATTTCGATCGGCGAGCTCGCAAGGTTGATGCTGCAGTACGAGGGCGGCCCGAGGCCGTTCATCAATGTGCCGGTTCCGGTGTGCCGCGGGCTCGCGTGGATCCTCGATAAGGTGATGAGGCAGCCGCCGATGTCGCAAAGCGCCATCGCCGGTTTGACTCAGGACGCCGACTTGGACGCGAGCCGAGCCATGGCCGATTTGGGCTATGCGCCGGTCGGAGTCCGCGAAGGCTTTGCCCGCTGTTTCGGAAAAAAATCAGCCGAAAAGAGGTGATGATGAAAACGCTGAAGACGTCCGTTTTGGGCCTTTTGTGCACTGCGTCGCTGGCATGTTGCGGCTCGTTGGGCGGTGCTCCGTCTGGCGGAGGTGACGTGGGTATCGACAAAGAGGACCAGGCTAAGATGGCCGCGGTGGGCCGGCAGGTCGAAGCCTTGGTGGTCTGGTCGAGCTCCCGCAGCCAAAACGAGGGCCACGATATCTTTGTGATGGAAGAGGACGGCGCGAACGTGACGCAGCTGACCGACACGCCCCACGTCGATTGGTTCCCGAGGTTTGCCCCCGATGGTTCGAAGATACTGTTTACGAGAAGCAAGAAAGGCTGGGTCTACGAGCGGGACGCCAACCACAACTGGAAGTGGGACATCTTCACCATCGACAGGCAGGGCGAAAATCTCGAGCTCGTCGCGAAGGACGCGAGCTGGGGGACGTGGCTGACAGCGGACAGGATCCTTTTTTCGCGAAACACCAAAGTCTACAGCAAGCTGCTCAGCACCGGCGAGGAGCAGATGCTCGTGGACAGCGACGTGGAGAAAAATTTGGGAGGGGCCGAGCTGCAGCAGCCCCAGATGTCCCGGGACGGCAGGCACATCGCGCTCACTCTGCGCGGGTCCAAGAGGGAGACGGGGACCTTCGACTTGGAGAGCCGGGAGTGGACACCGACGGGCAAGGGCTGCCAGGTGGCCTGGCACCCGGCCGAGGATCGCATCTACTGGATCAATCCGTCGGGTAACGGCGGATCCGAGGTCTTCAGCGTCCCCATGACAGACGGCAAACCGCAAAGAGAGTGCGAATACGAGGAGATGCGTTTCATGGACATCCCTGGACGCCGCTCCCACGAGTACTTCCCTCGGATGTCCACAGACGGGGCGTGGATGGTTTGGGCCGCCACACAAAGAGGGCACGATCACGACGTCGCCGACTACGAAATTTACATCTGGAAGGTCGGCGCTCCTCATGAACAGGCCACCCGCCTGACGTTCCATTCCGGGAATGATAGATGGCCTGATATTTTCATACCCGCGATGCAAACGGCGCCCGCGACGCCCGAGGTCGCTGAAGATCCAGCGGCGGACCAGGCGACGCCCACATGAGACCACAGCTCCAGCGAAGAAGAAACGAGCGCCTCCTTTCGAAGCTCGTCATCATCGGTGTGTCGGTGCTTCTCGCGCTCGCCTTGTGGCCCCTGGGCGCGACGCTGCCTGCGAGGTATGCCGACAGGCGCGCCCTCGATGAAGCTCGCGACGCTGTCGCGAATGGGGCTGCGGGCGCTGCGGTGGCGCGGTGCGGCGCCGGTGAAGACGCGATGCTTTTAGAGTACGGCTTTCGCCAGAGCCCGATCTGGGGAGATATCGGCGGCTGCGGTGCCGGCGGAGGTGTGGCATCGGGCGGGAGCATCAAGTGGATCGGGCGAGGGGTCACCGGCGGGCTCATGGATGTCCAGCTCACAGGGACCCAGATTTTCTACACCGACCTGGACCCCGAGACCGCCGACGCCACGCAGACCGCCTTTGCGACGCGCTTGGGCACCACCCTTTACTACAAGTGGGATCTGGCCCTCACCGTCCCGTTTCAGTACAACTACGAGCCCAACGTCTGGGTGACTTCCCTGAGCGAAGACCGCCGCGCCTCGTTGGCCGGCTTTGGAGATCTGTCGTTCGACGTGACGCGGAAGCTGGGGATTACGAACAGCTCCGCCCTCACGTTGACAGTCACGGCTCCCACCGGAGCCCACGACGCCATCCGTCAAGGCGAGGTCATGCCGCTGCGCTCCCAGCTCGGTCCGGGGGTGCCCACGGCGACGCTCGCCTTCGAGCACACCTTCGATAAAACCTGGGGGCTCATTCTCGTGGGCGGCTCGGTCAGCTCGGGCAGCTGGGGCCAAGAGATCGACATCGAGACGTCGCGACCGAGCTACCCGGCCGGTGGAGACATGCGCGGCGCTTCCGTGACCGGGTGGTCTCACTTCGGCTTCATCGCCGGGCCGTTCATGCCGTCGGTGGGGCTCACGGTGATCGGAAAAATGCAAAAAGACGTCGAGCGCGGGGAGGTGATGGACCAGCCTTGGGTTTTGGTGCCGCTGAGCGCGTCTTTGGAGTGGTCCAGCGATTACCTTGCGGTCCTGGCGACAGCTCAAGCGCCTTTGAACGTCCAGAGTAAGGTCTTCGACAGCTGGATGGTGGGGCTCGGGGTCAAGGCGTCGCTTTTTTAGTTGGTTGAAGAGGTGAAAGTGAAAGAGATAAAGGACCTTACGGCTGAAAAAATAACTATTTTGGGAGGCGGCGGGTTTTTGGGGTCCCATCTCGCGCGAGCCCTGCTCGAACGGGATTGTTGCAAGGTCCGGGTCGTCGACCTGTCGATGGACAAGTTGCCTGAGAAACACGAGCGCCTCGAAAAAATAGAGGCGAGCGTGGACGATGGCGGTGTGATTGCTGAGGTCGTGAGCTGGAGCGATATCGTCGTGTCGGCGACAGCCATATGCAACCCCGCGGTGTACAACACCGACCCGGCCGCGGTGATTCAGGCCAACTTTACGCACCTCGAGCCGCTCGTGAAGAGGTGCGCGAGGAGCGGCAAGAGGCTCATCCATTTTTCCACGTGCGAGGTCTACGGACACCCCCAGCGATCGCCGTCGGGACAGATCCTCCCCATGAACGAGGATTCCACGCCCCTGACCATGGGGCCGATATCCAAGGAGCGGTGGAGTTACGCCGCTGCCAAGCAGCTGCTAGAGAGGCTCATCTACGGTTGCGGTCGACACGAGGGGCTCGACTACACCATCGTTCGGCCGTTCAACGTGATCGGTCCCCGCATGGATTACATGCCCGGCGTTGATGGAGAAGGGACCCCCAGGGTCTTGGCGTGCTTTATGAGAGCCCTGCTGTTTCGCGAACCGCTTCGCTTGGTGGACGGCGGGCGCGCCAGGCGGGCTTTTAGCTACGTCACCGATTTTACCGACGCGGTGGTCCGAATCATCGAGCGCCCCAGCGCGTGTCAAAGGCAGATCATCAATATCGGCTGCCCAGACAACGATATCACCATCAAAGAGCTGGCCGTGCGCCTGCGCGAAAAGTACGCGGCCATGTGCGCAGTGCCCCCAAGCGCCATCGTCTCCGTCTCCTCCGAGGAGTTCTACGGTCCGGGGTACGAAGACGTGGAGAGACGCATCCCCGATATCGACAAGGCGCGCGCTCTTTTGGATTGGGAACCTCGCACCCCTATCGATGAGATGCTGGGGCCCATCATTGAGGACTACGTCACGCGTTACGCCCCGTTTTGTCCTGCCAAGTCATGAAGTACGGCATCGCTATTCCGGCCTACGACGCCGAGGCCACTCTCGAGTCGGTTGTCGACCGTATCCCGGATATCTCGTGGGCAACGCTCGAGCAGATCGTCATCGTCGACGATGGCAGCAAGGACCGCACCGGCTCCGTGGCCGAGAGGATCGCCTCGCAGAGACCTCGGGTCGATGTCGTTC
>JAABTR010000688.1 GCA_011389755.1 Deltaproteobacteria bacterium
GTGGATTCGGCAGGCGATCACGCGGGCCATCGCGGACCAAGCGCGGACCATACGCATCCCCGTCCACATGATAGAGACGATCAACAAGCTCATCCGCACGAGCCGCTACCTCGTGCAAGAGATGGGGCGCGAGCCCACGCCCGAGGAGATCGCCGAGAGGATGGAGCTACCCCTCGACAAGGTGCGCAAGGTCCTCAAGATCGCCAAGGAGCCCATCAGCCTCGAGACGCCCATCGGCGAAGAAGAGGACTCGCACCTCGGGGACTTCATTGAGGACAAGGGCGTCGTCTCGCCTCAAGACGCGGTCATCGGTCTCAACCTGTCCGAGCAGACCCGCCGCGTCCTCAAGACGCTGACGCCCCGCGAGGAAAAGGTCTTGAGGATGCGTTTCGGCATCGGCGAGAAATCCGACCACACTCTCGAGGAGGTGGGGCAGGATTTCGAGGTGACCCGGGAGCGCATCAGGCAGATAGAGGCCAAGGCCCTTCGGAAACTGCGGCATTCGTCGCGCAGCAAACATCTCAAGAGCTTTATCGAACACTAAAAACGCCGCCGGGGTGGGACTTAGATTTTCGAGCCCTTGCGCGGGAACCTTTTTTTCGGGAACATCACACAGGCAAGGCCGCTTGGCTGGAACCTAAGAGCGGTTGATGAAAAGGGGTGATCGACCAATGCACGACGGCGACTGCGATCATTTTCGCGACGAGTGCGGTGTTTTCGGCATCGTCAACCATCCCGAGGCCGCCAACATGGCGTACTTGGGGCTTCACGGGCTGCAGCATCGGGGCCAGGAGAGCGCGGGGATCGTCTCTTCGGACGGCGATCAGCTCTATGTCTATCGAAGGCTCGGTCTCGTGGGCGATGTCTTCACTCCCGAGGCGCTGTCCCAGCTGCCGGGAAATCGAGCCATCGGCCATGTGCGTTACTCGACGGCCGGGGGGAGCCACCTGTCGAACGCGCAGCCGTTTTGCGTCCACTACGGAGGCGGGACCGTCGCGGTGGCCCATAATGGAAACCTGACCAACGCGCTCGTGCTGCGCGAGGAGCTGGAGAAATCCGGCGCGATCTTCCAGTCGACCTCGGACACAGAGGTGCTCGTCCACCTCATCGCGCGCTCCGGGGCCGACAGCATAGAAGCCATCAGCTATGCCCTGTACCGCGCCCACGGCTCGTACTCCATCTTGTTCATGACCGAGGACTTCGCCGTCGCGGCCCGGGATCCTTTCGGCCTGAGACCTTTGTGCCTCGGTCGTATTGACGGGAAGTCTTGGGTGGTGGCGTCCGAGTCGGCGGCCTTCGACCTCATCGGCGCTCGCTTCGAGCGTGACGTGGAGCCCGGCGAGATGCTCATCTTCGATCGGGACGGCGAGATGACCGTCCGGCACCCATTCCCCCAAAGGCCCAGACGCCATTGTCTGTTCGAGTACGTCTATTTTGCCAGACCCGACACCCGTCTGGACGGTCGCTCTGTCTACCAGGCCCGAAAGCAGATGGGGCGGATTTTGGCCGAAGAAGCCCACGTGGAGGCCGACATCGTGATCCCCGTCCCCGATTCAGGGACGGCCGCGGCCATCGGTTACGCCGAGCACAGCGGGCTCCCCTTCGAGATGGGGCTCATCCGCAGTCACTACGTGGGGCGGACCTTTATCGAGCCCAAGCAGTCTATCCGCAACTTCGGCGTGCGGCTCAAGCTCAACCCGTCACGGGACGTCCTCGATGGCAAACGGGTGGTGGTCGTCGACGATTCGCTGGTGCGCGGCACCACCTCGAAGAAGATCGTCGACAACATCAGGAGGGCCGGGGCGCGGGAGGTCCACGTGCGGATCAGCTCCCCGCCCATCCGCCACTCTTGCCGCTATGGGATAGACACGCCCACCGACGAGGAGCTCATCGCCTACTCCAAGGAGATCGGCGATATCCAAAAGTTTATCGGGGCCGACACGTTGGCCTACCTCAGCCTCGAAGGGCTTAAAAAGGCTGTGGATGGTGCGTCCGAGCAAGGGGATGATCGATACTGCACGGCGTGTTTCGACGGCGACTACCCCATCGATTTTCCGGACGCGGGCAAGAAGCTGCAGCTTCGAATCGCCGGGCTTTGAAGAGATCGCGGGCGATCTGTAGAAAATCGCTCTTTGTGGTTTTGTTTTTTGTGTAAAAATTTCACAGAGTTGTTTTGCTGTTCGTTTTTTTCACAGCTGGGGGGATTTCTTCGTTGTGTTGTGCTCCCAGGTCTTTATATTTACCCCCGAACAGACTCGACCGCGAGTTGAACGATCATCGTTTTCGAATCTGACTGATATTGTGGAGGAGACTTATGTTCCCGCTGGAGAAATCGATTGAAGAACAACTGCGAGAGTTCACTGGGCCGCTGCCGACGATAATTTTCCCCGAAGCCGATGACCCCCGCGTGATCGCGGCCGCGTCTCGGCTCGTCCAGTTCGCCAAGGTCGTTTTGGTGCGCCGCAAGGAAGACCTGGCCGAAGACCTGGACGAGATGGACATCCCACTCAAGGTGAGCAAGACGCGGTTCAATCAGACCGTGCGCTGCATTCACCCGGACGAGGCGCCAGAGCTTTGCGAAGAATTCGCGCTCGCTTTGCAGGAGAAATCCCAGGGGCGCTCTTGGAAAGTCGACATCGAAAAAGCCCGGGAGCTTCTGCGCGATCCGGTCTACTTCGCCATCATGTCGGTGCGCCTCGGGTACGCCGACGCTGTTTTGGGCGGGGTGACCCACTCATCGAGGGATTTCTTCAGGCCGTGCCTGCGCCTTTTAGAGCGAAGCGGCACCGTTTACGAGATGGGGCTCTTCGCGCTTCCCGATTCCCACGACGGCGGCTTTTTCAACCAGAACCTGGTCATGTTTGCGGACGTGGCTCTCAACGAGGAGCCGTCAGCGCAGAGGCTGGCCGACATCGCGGTGGGTGCGTGCAAGACCATGCGCGACGTCGTACCCGAAGACGCGCTCCCCGCGGTCAACGCCGCGCTTTTGTCGTATTCCACCCGCGGCTCGGGAGCGGGGCCGTCGGTGGAGCGTATCCGAGGCGCGGAGCCGATTGTCAAAAGACGGCTGCAGGAGCTCGCCGAAGACGATCCTCGCTACGCCAACATCAATATCGCCACGGAGCTTCAGGTGAGCTGCGCCATTTCGAAGCAGCTCGCCCGAACAAAACTCGGTCAGCAGGCCGACGACAACCCGGCCGTGGGCAACAGCAACGTCCTCATCGCGCCGAGCCTGGATACGGGCAACCTCTTGTTTCACATGTACGCGACGAGCTATCCGGAGTCTCAGTCGGTGCTCATCATAGGAGGGCTCAAAAACCAGGCCCTCGATTTTTCTCGCTCCTCCACGGTGGACGATATCGCCATGGGTGCCAAGGCGCTCATCTTGAGGATGTACAAATCGGGTCGGTACACCCGAACCCCGCGCGACCGCTTCTTCCCGCGGTTCAAGATCCTCACCGTCAGCCCTCATCGCGAGCACACAGAGATCGCCCTTTGGGAAGGAAGAGACCTCAATGCCAGGGAGCATCTGATACACGATATAGCTGACCTGCCCCATCGCCTTTTAGACCAGATTCCGCTACGTCTCCGGGCGGTCCGAGGGTTTCTCGAGCGTCACGGGATCGCCGAGGACGAGCTCGAGGCGGTGGTCAGCCGAGGCGGGCTCGTCTTGCCTGTGGAGTCCGGCGCCTACCGGGTGGATGATCGCATGCTCAAAGATTTGACCAACGAGGTGAGCGGGCGCCACGTGATCAATCTGGGCACCTTCCTCATCAACGAGATCGGCAAGAAGTGCCCAAACGTTTTCATCATCGATCCGGCGGTCGTCGACGAGCTCGATGAGATCTCTCGGATCACGGGTCTCGAAGGCACCGAGCAAGA
>JAABTR010000689.1 GCA_011389755.1 Deltaproteobacteria bacterium
TCGAGCGGGGCGGCTATACGAATGTGGTCGCCTCGGACATCGCGGACTTCGACCTGACCGACCCGCGCGCCGTGGATCGGTTTTTCGAAAAAGAGCGGCCCGAGTATGTCTTTGTGGCTGCCGCCAAGGTGGGCGGCATCAAGGCCAACGACACCTGCCCCGCTGATTTCATCCGCATCAACCTGCAGATTCAGACAAACCTCATCGACGCGGCGCACCGGTTTGGGGTCAAAAAGCTTCTCTTTTTGGGCAGCTCGTGCATCTACCCGAAGCTTTCGCCCCAGCCGATGAAAGAAGAGCACCTGCTCACCGGCAAGCTCGAGAAGACCAACGACGCCTATGCCATCGCCAAGATCGCCGGCATCGTGATGTGCAAGAGCTACAACCGGCAGCACGGCACCAACTTCATCGCGGCCATGCCCACGAACCTTTACGGCCCCGGTGACAACTTCGATCTGGAGAAGAGCCACGTCCTGCCGGCGATGATGCGCAAGTTTCACGAGGCAAAAGAAGAGGGCCGTCCGTCGGTTGAAGTCTGGGGGACCGGCAGCCCGAGGCGAGAGTTCCTCTTCGTCGACGATCTCGCCGACGCCCTGGTCTACCTGATGAAAAACTTCGACGCCAAAGACTCAAGGGAAGACGAGGACGTCTTCGTCAACGTGGGAGTCGGCGAGGATGTCACCATCAAGGAGCTGGCCGAGCTCATCAAAAAGACCGTGGGCTACGAGGGCGGGCTCGAGTGGAACACCGACATGCCCGACGGCACCCCGCGAAAGCTCATGGACGTCACGAGACTGAGCGAGCTGGGTTGGAAGGCTCAAACGTCCCTGAAAGAGGGCATTGCAAAGACCTACGCGTGGTACCTGGAGACTCCGGGGGCGCGGAAATAGGGATCAGAACCAAAAATTTTTCAACCAATGACCCCCAAAGAAATCCGAACCCAGACCCCGCACCACGATCTTCCAGGCGGGCAGGTGAACCTGCTCGGCGCGGTGAGCGAGGTGACCCCGTCGGCGACGCTGGTCGAGCTGGGCGGGGCCCGGCTCCTCGTGGACTGCGGCGCCCCCAATCACGACCACGGCTGGGAGCTCGACGGTGCGGCGCGAAAGGCCGAGGCGGTCCTTCTCACCCACGCCCACTTCGACCACGTGGGCGGCTTGGTGGACCTGATTGACGGCGGGTTCGATGGCCCCATCTACGCCACCGGGGCGACCCACGCCATCGCCCGCATCTTGCTGCGCGACAGCGTGCGGCTCGAAGGCGCCCGCAGGTCCGAGGTGGACGCGTTTACGAAGAGGCTCGACGCGCTGGCTCGGCCCGTGAGCTACGACGCGCCGGTGACCATCGCGGGCCCCTCGGGGAGCGGCGTCACGGCCTGGTTTCGCGAGGCCGGGCACATCCTGGGCTCGGCGAGCGTGGAGCTCGAAGGCGCCGCGAGCCGGGTGATCGTCTCGGGCGACCTGGGCAGGCCGAACTCGCCGATATTGCGGGACGCCAACACCTCCTGGCGCAACCACCGGCCCGTGGACCTGGTGCTCATGGAGTCCACCTACGGAGGTCGGGTGCACAAAGTGGAGGGGGAGTCGCTCGCCGACAGCCTCGAGGAGATCATCAACCGATCCTTACAGGACGGCGGGCACATCCTGGTGCCCTCGTTCGCCATCGGCCGGGTGCAGCTTCTGCTGTACCTGCTCGACAAGCTCGTCGAGGCCGGCCGGGTAAAAGAGCTCCCGGTGGCCGTGGACACGCCCATGGGCCTGCGGGTGACCGAGGCTTACAAGGACTACAAAAAGCTCTACGACCGCGAGGCGGTGCAGAAGATGGCGGCGGGGGACGACCCCCTCGACTTCGAGAACCTCTTCGCGGTCAACCGGCACCGAGACTCACTGCGCCTCGCCGGCGTCGAGACCCCCATGCTCATCATCGCCGGCTCGGGCATGTGCACCGGCGGCAGAATTTTGGGGCACCTCCGAGCGCTTCTGCCCGTGCCCGAGACCGACGTCATCTTCGTCGGCTACCAAGCTCGAAGGACCCTGGGGCGCAGGATCCTCGACGCGGCCGGGTCGGAAGTCGAGGAGACAGTGTGGATTCATCGAGAAGAGATCCCGGTGCGCGCCCACATCCACCAGCTGCACGGCCTGTCGGCTCACGCCGACCAAGCCGAGCTCACTGGCTGGTTCGGCGCCATCCCGGACGCGAGAGCCCTCGGGCTCATGCACGGGGAGGGCCGGGCTCAGGAGTCTTTGGCGCAGGCGGTGCAGAGACTTACCCCCTAGCTCCCTCCCTAGAAGCGAAACGATTTTACGTATTATGCGTGTAAACATAATGCTATCTGGCATAATGTCCGAATGAAGTTTCTCGATCGCACAGGAGAACTCAAACGCCTGGACGATCTCGCCTCCAGGGGAGAAGGCGGGCTTGCGGTGCTGTGGGGCAGACGCCGCATCGGCAAGACGCGGCTTCTCGTGGAATGGTGCCAAAAACACAAGGGCGTCTATTCAGTCGCAGATCAGTCGGCGGGCCCGGTGCAGCGGCGTTATATGGCTTCGGCTTTTTCGCAGGTCTTTGCCGGGTTCGACGAAGTCGAGTACCCGGACTGGCGAGCGTTCTTCGGGGCGCTCACGCGCGCGGCCGAAGCCAAGGGTTGCAAAGGCCCCATCGTGATAGATGAGCTGCCTTACCTCGTCAGCGTGGATCCGACGTTGCCGAGCGTCTTGCAAAGCTGGATGGATCACGACGCCAAGAGGGCAAAGCTCACGGTCGCCTTTGCCGGATCGGCTCAGCACATGATGCACGGGCTGGTGCTCGACGCCGATTCCCCTCTTTTTGGAAGGGCGTCGCAGATTCTGAAGATCGGCCCCCTCCCGGCCGGTCATATCGGCAAAGCTCTATCGATTGAGGACACGAGGGACTGCTTGCGCGCGTTTGCGATGTTCGGCGGGGTCCCTAGGTACTGGGAGCTCGCCGCTCCTTTCGGCGGGGATGTCGAGGCGGCTTTCGATGACCTCGTGATGGACCCCCTAGGACCCTTGCACAACGAGCCGGACAGGCTTTTGGCCCTCGAGGCGCCGAGCGCCATGTCGCTGCGGCCGATTTTGGATGTGATAGGGGCCGGGGCTCACCGCGTTTTTGAAATCGGAGGCAGGTTGGGGCAACCCGCGACCTCGCTGAGTCGGCCGCTCACCCGCTTGATGGATCTCGGCTATGTCGAGCGGGAGACGCCGTTTGGGGCGCCTGAAAAGGGCACGAAGAAGACGCTCTATAAGATAAGCGACCCCTTTTTGCGAGCGTGGTTTCGCGTGGTGGCGCCGAACAGGGCGCTCCTTGCGAGAGCCGGCAAGCCCGCGCGAAGTAAACTGTGGAAAAAACACGCCTCGCACCTGTGTGCTCAGGCGTTCGAGGATCTGTGCCGAGAGGCGGTGTTTGGGCTCAAAAAGGAGCTCAAAGGTCTGCAATTCGACACTGTCGGCCGACTCTGGGAGTCAAACGGGCCGGAGTGGGACGTGGTCGCCAAGTCCGAAGGCGACAAAGCGCTGCTTTTAGGTGAAGTCAAGTGGTCGGAAAAAGAGGCTGACGTCGATGCGGTCGAGCGCGCTATCTCGGATCTCAGACGAAAAGGCGTTCCGAGCATCGGCATTGGGAAAAAAGCAGAAACCCGGATCATCCAGGCGGTGTTCTTCCCTGCGCTTACGACAAGGGCTCGAGAAAGGCGCTTTGACGCAGTGGTCGTGGACGGGGCGCGTGTGCTTGGGGCTCTTCGGTGAGCGGTTACATCGTGGGAGACCTACCCCCTAGCTTCCTCGGAGACCGACATTTTATTCCATTTGACCGGCCCCAGATCCGGGCCATGATTTGCTTCTGCATAAAAAAGATGT
>JAABTR010000690.1 GCA_011389755.1 Deltaproteobacteria bacterium
ATCTGCGCTTACTACTACCCGGGCTGGCACGCCTGCCCGGTCCGCGACGCCTCGTTCGCCCCCGGCTTCACCGAGTGGGATCTGGTGGAGCAGTGCCGCCCCGCCTTTGACGGCCACGAGCAGCCCAACCTCCCGGCTTGGGGGCGCTACGACGAATCGAACCCCGCAGAATTTGCCCGGAAAATCCAAGCCGCAACGAGCTTCGGCATCGACAGCTTCCACTTCGCCTTCTACTGGTCCCGGGGCAAGAGGCTGCTGGAAGGGGCCCTCGACCGAGGATTCCTCGGCGCCGCGAACAGCGAGAAGATCGACTTCGCCGTCATGTGGGCCAACCGCATGCCCCGAAAGGTCATGCCGATCAAGGACCCCCGGGCGCAGCTCATCGATCCCACCCGGCTGGTGCACACCGATCCGGAGGACTTCGTCGACTTCGTCCAGCACGTGGCCGAGCGCTACTTCGTGCGAAGCAACTACCACCGCATCGATGGGCGATGCTACTTGAGCATCTTCGACACCAACTTCTTCTTGCGCCAGCTCGGGGAAGAAAACTGCAAGCGGGCCGTGGGCGCAGCCCGCACCAGCCTCGCCCGCCGGGGCCTGCCGGATTTTCACCTGGCCGCCATCGATCCCATCGAGGCGTTCCACAACAAGCTGCCCGAGCTCGGCTTCGACAGCGTCACCCACTACGTCATGCTCCCCGAATGGAAGGGTCCGCGGCTCCAGGACTACAAAGCCGCGGCCCGGCGCCGGCAGGACGAGTGGCCCCTGTGGCAAGAGCGCGCGCCGCTACCCTATTATCCCTCGGTGAGCACCGGCTGGGACGCCAACCCCCGCGGCGCCGACTTCGGCAAAGAAAAACCAAGCCGCTACCCCTGGTCACCCATCGTCACCGGCCGCAGCCCCAGAGCCTTCGAGGATCACCTCGCCCAGGCCGTCAGCTTCAGCCGCGCCGAGCACGGCGACGAGGCGAGGGTCTTCATCTCGTCGTGGAACGAGTGGAGCGAGGGCCACTACCTCGAGCCGGACACCCGCTACGGGAGCGGCTTCCTCGAAGCGGTGAAGGCGGCCCGGGCCAAAGCGGCCCCATGAGGTAGCCACCGGCAAAGCTGCCCGCCGGCTGCGCGCAGTTTTTTTAAGCGGCGCCTTTGTGGTCATCCACCCAAGTGATGTCATCCTAATAAAAGACGTTTTCCAACTAACACCAAGGTGCGCACATGAACTCCGAAGATGGCCACAGCGACAGGAGGAAGTCGCCCCGCGTCCAGGCCGGGTTTCGCGTCAAGTACTCAACCCTCGATCAGCTCGTCCTCGCGTACACGAAGAACATCTCCAAGGGGGGGCTCTTTATCGCGACGGAGAGACTCCTGCCGGTCAACTCGGTGGTGCGGCTCATCATCTCCCTGCCCAGCGACGGGGGCGAGATCCCCTGCATCGCCCGCGTGGTGCGCGCCATGGGCCCGGATGAAGACAACCCACATCGAAAACACGGGCTCGCCTTGGAGTTTCTCGACGTCTCGGCGGGAAGCATCGAGCACATCGAAGAGTTCATGTCCAGCGCCGCCACCAAGGAGGCCGAGGCCAGCATGCTGCCCACCTTCGACTACAGGCTCAGCATCCTCGTGGTCGATGACGAGAAGATCTACCGTGAAAACGCGGCGAAGATCCTGCGGGAGCAGGGGCACGACGTCACCACGGCCGAAGATGGTCTCAAGGGGCTGGCCGCGTGCCTGCGCAATCCACCCGATATCGTGCTGACAGATGTCAACATGCCGCTTATGGACGGCTGGAACTTCCTGCGGACCATCCGCGCCCGTCCCTCGCTTTCGTCGACGCTCGTAGTCTTTCAAACCACCCTCAACAGCGAAAAAGAGCGGCTCAAGGGCTACCAGCTCGGCGTGGATGACTACCTGGCCAAGCCCTACAGCGCCGAGGAGCTCATGCTGCGGATCGAGCGCTTGTTCCAGCGCACCTCGGTCGGCAGCCGAGATCTCTCGAAGAAGGCGCTGCGCGGAGACCTCGAGCAGGTCTCACTGCCCACGGTCTTGTCGATGCTGGAGCTGGAACAAAAGACCGGCGTCGTGATCATCGTCGGCCCCCACCTGTGCAGGCTCTACGTCCGCCACGGGCGCCCGATGAGCATCGAGATGGACGGGATCAAAGGGAAAACGCCGATCGCGCTGGTTGTGGAGCTGTTTCGCTGGACCAAGGGGCAGTTCGAGTTCGCGCCCCAGGACATCCACGCCGCCGACGAGCTCCAACTGTCGATGCAAGGCCTGCTCATGGAGGCCGCCCGCCTCACCGACGAAGAGGATCGCTAGGTCCTAGCGACCGGTCAGTTTTCGACGAAATCGCCGAGCCGCTCCCGGAGTCTTTTTCGGGTCCGCTTGAGCCTTGATTTGACGCCTTGCTCGGTCATCGAGAAATGGGATGCGAGGCTCGCGATGCTGTCTCCGTCGAGGTCCCGGGCGAGCAGCAAATCGACGTTTATGGAGGGCTCGTCCTCGAGAAGGCGCGCGAGCCGGGCGAGCTGCTGGGCTAAAAACGCCTGAGTCTCTTGCACCCCTGTGGCCTGAAGCTCGGGGGACGCCTCGACCTTGTCGCCCGAGATGTGCAGGCTCGGGTCGTTCTTTTTTCCGCGCCGATACCTGTTGCAAGCCGACATGACGATTCTGCGCATCCACGGTTCGATGGGGGAATCCCCCCGATAGGTGTGGAGATTTTCTATGACCACCATGATGGCGTCTTGAAAGGCATCGAGGCCAAGCGTCGCGTTGCCGCAATAGGCCTTCGCGTAGCTTCGCAGACGTTTCGCGAAGCAGTCGATGACCCGATCGAGGGCGTCTTCGCCGAGCCGCCCGTCTCGAGCTTCAGCGGAAAAATCGGGGCACCGCTTCTGTGGGTCCTCATAAAACTCATGCATCTTTGAAAAAATCCCCTAAAACGCGGTCCTTCACTTTTTATATCAGCAGTCGAGTCGAGGTTCGCAACCGACCGCCCTGATTTTTTTTCGCCACCTTTCCAAGCTCGATGGCTCCTTCCCTCCAGAAGCAAATTTTCCCTCTCTTTAGGAAGGTGCAATGACCAGACTGCTGTCTACCGTGGGTTTTTTAGTCCAGTTGTCCTTACTCTCAAACGGCGCCGCACAAAATGAGACGCCTCAGCCCGATGCCGGCGCGGACAGTGCGCCGGAAAAGGTCCCGGAGCCAAAGCCCGGCACCCCGGACCCGCAGGCCAAGTCCTGGACCTGGGATCTAATTTTAGCCGGTCAAGCCGTCGGGCTAGCGGACTTCGGCGGGGAGGGGAAGCCGGCCTTTGGCCTCACAACCGATGAGCCGTTCTCCATGGACGTTCACCGCGTGTCCGCCGTTTTCAGTGCCAGGGCGCTCAAAATACTGAAGCTCAAGGTGCACCTGCTCAGCATGCCGACCGCTTCGTCCCTGGGCTTGTTCTTGGCGGATCTGCACCTGTCCGTGGAGCCCCACCCCGCCTTCGGCGTGAAGGTCGGCCGCTTCAAGAAGGGTTTCACCGACGTTTACACGCCGTTTTGGGCCACCTGGCGGTTCTTCGACGTGCCGGGAGTGTTCAAGTACGTCAAAGGCAACATGGGCCTGGCCGGCCGGGGCGAGGGCGCCATGATCTACGGCGGCGTGCTGGGTAAAAAACTGCGGTACACCGCCGGCGTCTTCAACGGTCTCGAAGAGGCCAAGAGCTGGTCCACACCGGAAAAGACTTTTTATCGCAAGGACGACTCGGTCGAGGCCATCGGCCGCCTGGAGCTCGATCTCGGCCGGGCGGCAACCCTCGGGGGCGGCGTGGCGTACATGCCCGATTCCACGCTCGTCACCGAGACCGAGGCGCCGGAAGGGATCC
>JAABTR010000691.1 GCA_011389755.1 Deltaproteobacteria bacterium
CTTCCGCCATGTAGGCGCTGTAGTTAATGCCCAACACCAGGATGGCGGTGGGCACCGCGTCGATGACGATCCCGTAGTAGGGCAGCACGAAGAACACGAAGTAGGCCTGCACGAGCAGGGGAGTACCGCGAATGAACGACACGTAGAAGTTCAGCAGCTGCAAGAGGCCGGGAATTTTGAGAAACCGAAAGACCGCAACGACTAACCCCAGCACCAAACTCACGGCAAAGGCGGAAAACGTAATCAGCAGAGTCAGCTGAAAGCCCTGCCACAATACGGGCATTATTCCAAACGCATAATCCCAATCCCAGGTCATTTTGTCAGCACACCCCACAGCGTTCTATTGCGGCTCACGCCGTGAGCCTTGCGGTCGAGGGCAAAGGCGCGCTCTAAAAAGTCGACGAGTCTGCCAAGGAGGAGCGAAAGGAGGTAATAGAGAACCAAGATGGCGAGGAACGCCTCCACCGTCTGGCCCGTGTTTGTCCGGATCGTGTCCGCCGCCCAGGTGAGATCCGCAACGGTGACGAGGGACACGAGGGACGTATTTTTCAGAAGGTCGATCATGACGTTGCCAAATGGCGGCAGCATCGCGGGAATCGACTGCGGAATGAGGATTCGCCACAGTCTCTGCGTGCGCGAGAGGCCAAGGGCGATACTGGCCTCGGTCTGCCCCTTGGGTCGTGAGGCGATTGTTCCCCGCACAATTTCAGAGCCGTAGGCGCCCATATTGAGCCCGAGGGCGAGCACCCCGGCCACGAGAGGCGGAAGAGTGATCCCGAAAAGGGGGAGGGCGAAAAAGAGCCAAAACATTTGCACGATGAGCCCCGATCCGCGGAAGAACTCCACGAACACGTACGAGGGCCACCGGATAAACCAGTACTTGGATAGCCCTGACAGTCCGGCCACGAAGGCCACGACGACTGTCAGGGCTATCCCCAGTAAGGTCACCTGGATGGTCACCAGCAACCCCCTCCAGAGGAGGGGTGCGAACTCAATCAGCGTGTCGATGATGAACCAATCTCTCTACGAAAACTCTCGTAAATGACCTAATCTGCGACCTAACCGGCGCAGAGCTCCTCCATGGAGGTCGCTGCACCTGCGTCGGGGTCGAAGCCCCAACCGGTCATGATCTCGCGGAACTCATCCGTTTCGCGGAATTCAATGAGCTCTGCGTTGTACGCGTCACGAAGCTCGGTGTCTTCGAGGCGGAACGCAATTCCCGAACCTGCCGGCGGGACGTCCTGAATGAACGACGTGATCTCGAGGCCCGGGTGGTCCGGAGCGATGTCATTCAGCGACAGAGTAGGCAGCATGAAGGCGTCGGCACGGCCTGACTCCACCGCTTCCATTCCGCTTCGTGCATCCTGCACGGGAACGAGCTGTGATTCAGGAACACCGGCGTCCAGGAGCAGGTTCTCCTCGTACGCTCCGGCCAGGGCCGAAACGGAAACGTCTGGGTCAGAAATGATGCCCTCGATGGTGGTCAGGCCACCGGGGTTTCCCTCGGGAACGGCGAACGACTCGGTCGAGACGATGACGGGCTCGGAGTACGAGACCTGCTCGCAACGCTCCGGGTTCATGAACAGACCCGCCGTGACGGCATCCCAGCGGTCTGCTTGAAGACCAGGAATCATCGAGGCGTACTCGGTTACCGTGCCCTGGATCTCGTCGATACCGAGGCGCTTGAACACCTCGCGAGCCACGTCGGGCTCAGCACCCGAGACTTCACCGCCGGCACTGACCGAGGTGTAGGGGGGCTCGTTCGCAATGGCGACACGAATGTAGCCACGTTCGATGGCGCGCTCGAGAGTGCTCTGCTCTTGTTCTTCGGTTTCCGCCTCGGTGGTGACCTCTTCGGCTACCTCGTCGATGGCTTCTTCAGCAGACTCAGGAGCCGACGCACACGACGACAGGGCAAAGGCGGCAATGAATGCGACCGATGCCCCCGTAATGAGGCGCTTGCTGCTACCTGTCTTGATCATTATTGAACTCCATATCTTGGTTACATGGTGGGGATTCGGGACGAGCCCGAAACCTTCTGTAGGAAAGTACTACAGTTCTTCGATTTACGGGGACAACCGTAATCAATTCGAGACACGATTGTTGTGTGACGCCGTATTAGCTGACGGCGGCGTCGGAGCGGGAGAGCAGCAGTTGGGCATCTCCCACAGCTGAGCGGCCAATCCTGCGGAGCGCCGCCCACAGTGTTGCCTGATTGGCCGAAACGACAGGTTTTCCCAGCTCCTGTTCCAGCGGAACGAGCAGGTCATAGGTGGGCAAGTTGGTGCAGCTAATCACAATCGCTTCGGCGTCTTCTCGATCCGCCGCTCGAATCATGTCGGCGGTCTGCGCGTAGGGCACCTGGGAAATGTGTGTTGAGAGTCCCAGTGAGACGTTATCGATCGCGGTGATTTGATGTTCGGCCAGAAAATCGCTGAGTTTTTGTGACAACTCGGCGATGTACGGTGTGGCGACGACCACTCGGGAGACACCCAGCGACTCGAGCGCTTCGACTAACGCGCCAGAGGTCGTCAATGCCTGCTCTGCTCCCGAGGCCAACATGGTGTCGGTAATTGCCCTCTCGGCGTCGCGACCACCGACAAAGCTGCCCGAGGTGCAGGCATAGGCCACAGTGTTGGCGGGTCCCGCGGTGACGTCTCTGGTTCCCCGGGCAATGGCTGGTGCGTCGGAGGCTTCTTGGGCGAACTCCACGGTCACCTCGTCATCGATAAACGGGGTTCTCGTGATGAAGATGTCGACATCGTCGGGCAGCCAACGCCACATTTCCCGGTCTAATTCGAGGTCAAAGGGAGCCACGACTCCTAGTGCCTCTCGAGCCGGGGGGCCACTCAATTCTGTGCTCACTATCTTCTTTGACAGCATCTCGCACCCTTTCGTTCATGTTGTTGCGCGGAAGTCTAATCGCTACGGTGAGACGGTGCGCAACGACGACCAGACCGCGCAGTCGCGCGACCACATTCTCGCGAGCCTGCCTCCTGCTCCACAACCTGTGGCGCTCTACACCGCGGTGCGTGAATGGGGTGGTCTGCTCTACGTCGCGGGCCAAACCCCTCACGTCCAGGGCGAATTAGAACACCGAGGTCGAGTCGGCACAGAGGTGTCGGTCGTTGACGGACGGCACATGGCCAGGCGTGCGGCACTCAACGTCGTCGCCGCACTTCAGCACCATCTGGGGACCCTGGATCAGCTGGAGGGCGTGTTATCGCTCACCGGATTTGTCGCGTGCGCGGAAGATTTCACCGATCACCCCGAGGTCATCAACGGCGCCTCGGAGCTTTTTGTCGAACTCTTTGGCCAAAGCGGTGTTCATGCCCGCGCCGCGGTCGGAGTGTCGTCACTGCCCGGAGGCGCACCGGTCGAAATCAGTGTGATCGCCGCCCGGCGGCAATCATGACCGACGGGCTCGTTCGGGGTCGACGCTCATGCTCGACCCCGAACGAGCCTGAAGCTGTCGCTACACGCTGTAGTAAAGCTCGTATTCGAAGGGGTGCGGACGCTGCGCGTAAGGCAGGAGTTCGGTTTCCCTCTTGTACTCGATCCAGGTGTCGATGAGGTCTTTGGTGAACACTCCACCGGCGAGCAGGAACTCGTGGTCTGCTTCGAGAGCGGCAAGGGCCCCCTCCAGCGACGCCGGAACCTGCGGAATGGACTTTGCCTCCTCAGGCGGGAGCTCGTAGAGGTCCTTATCGACGGGCTCGTGTGGCTCGATTTTGTTCAGGATTCCATCCAGACCCGCCATCATCTGCGCCGCGAAGGCCAGGTAGGGGTTACTGGCCGAGTCGGGGGCGCGGAACTCGATGCGCTTGGCTTTCGGGTTCGAGCCGGTAATCGGGATGCGAATCGC
>JAABTR010000692.1 GCA_011389755.1 Deltaproteobacteria bacterium
CCGACGACGAGCTGTGCGTGGACGGCCGGTGCATCCCCGACTGCGGCGCCCTGACCTGGTGCGGCGGCGACGAATGCATCGACCTGAGCACCGACAGCGCCAACTGCGGCGCGTGCGGCCAGGCATGCCAGATCGGCTGGTACTGCGTCCAGGGCGCGTGCCGGCTCGACTGCCCGGATCCCTACACCGCCTGCGGCTCCGTCTGCGTCGATCTCCAGTCCGACCCCAGACACTGCGGCACGTGCTCCAAGGGGTGCGCCTCGGGCATCTGCGACGTGGGCGACTGCCGGGAGCAGAGCGTCGGTCACCTGGTGGCCATCGGCCACGACTACACCGCGAGTCACGCCATCTTGCGCCGAGTCCTGTCGAACGCCGTCTTCATCGCGCAGCAAAACCCGGTGCGGGTCCTTTCCTACGTCGAGTTCGCAGACGAATCGGCTGGCGGACAGGTCTCCCGGGTCGACGCGGCCATCACTCAAGAAGCCGCCGCGGTGGGCAGAGCGTGGAAGCGCACGCGGGCGCCGGATGCCCAATACGTCATCGACCACCTGTATGAGCACGATGTGCTCCTGGTCTACCTCCAAAACGAAGCGTCCGATGCGCAGCTCGAAGAGGTCGGGACCCAGTGGTTCTCGTACCTGCGCGACTATCTCTATGTGGGGGGCGTGGTGGTGTTCACGGACGCGGCCGTTGGAAACTCAGGCACCTATCAAATCTTTGACACGGCCGGACTGTTCGACTGCTCGGGGCTGCTCTCGGCCACCGGCGCCACCGCCTCGGTGACCATGCCGGGCGACGCCGTGGCCCAGGGGCTGCTGACCAACTACCTGGCATCCCAAAACAGCGCCACGTTCCAGTCGAGCCAGCCGGTCATCGTCATCGAGAACCAGGCCACGGGCAACCCCCTCGTCATCCACGAGACCTTCATCCCCCCGGAGCTGTGACGTCCCTCGGCGAAGCGCCCCCCCTTTCACTCACGCGGGCGCTCACTCCTCGATAGAGATCTTTTTCACCTGAATGGGTTCGGCGGGGCGGTCCTGCCCCGATGTTGGGGCTTTTTCTATCCCCTGCACAACGTCCATGCCTTCGATGATCTTTCCGAACACCGGGTGCTTCGACGGGCCCGGCGCAAACCAGTCCAGGTAGGAGTTGTGGACCGTGTTGATGAAGAACTGGCTGCCGCCGCTGTTGGGCTGGCCGGTGTTCGCCATCGACAAGGTGCCAGGCTCATTGGAGATCTTTTGGTCCTCGGGGTGCTCGTCTTGGATGGTGCCGTGGGGCGGGCCTCCGGTGCCGGCTCGATTGCTGTTTGGGTCCTTGCTGTGGGGACAGCCGAATTGAATCATGAACCCCTTGATGACCCGGTGAAAGTGCAGCCCGTCGTAGAAGCCGCTCTTGGCAAGCTCGATGAAGTTGTTCGCGGTGATGGGCATCTGGGCTTTGAAAATCTCGGCCTTGAAGGTGCCTTTAGACGTCTCGAAGACGGCGATTGGATTTGTCACGTCGCTCTCCTTTCCTCGTCGCATGAGTAAAATGGTCCGACAACAGTAGTCTCGAAAACGCCCCGTGACAAGTCGAACGTGTCTTTGAGGCGCGACCCGAGCGGACGCGAAAAAGCCTTCAATGTAAATACATTTTCAAACAAGAACAGCTGAGGCGCAAAATGTATTTACAGCAATTTCGTGATGACGTGACAAGGAGAGGGGCTAGCGGTTCTGCTCCATGCGGGTCCGGGCCTTTTTGACGACCTCTTCTTGCAGGGCAGCCGGGATCGGAGAGTAGCGCTTCATCTCCATGGCGTAGTTGGCGCGCCCCGACGAGAGGGAGCGAACCGTCGTCGCGTAACCGAACAGCTCCATGAGAGGGGCCTCTCCGGTGACCTTCTGGGAACCCTTGCGGAAGCGTCGCATGTTCTCCACCTTGCCGCGGCGCCTGTTGAGGTCACCCACCAGATCACCGATGTAGTCGTCTGGAGTGGCGATCTCCACGCGCATGATCGGCTCGAGGAGCTGGGGCGCCGCTTTGAGAAAGCCTTCTTTGAAGGCCATCGAGCCGCAGGTGCGGAAAGCCTGCTCCGACGAGTCCACCGCGTGGAAGCTGCCGTCGTAGAGCACCACCCTCACGTCCACCGTCTGGTAGTCGGCCAAGACGCCTCGGGCCATGGTGTCCTCGATGCCCTTGCGCACCGCGGGGATGTACTCCGAGGGGATAGTACCGCCAACGATATTGTTGACAAACTCGAAGCCCTTGCCCGTATTGGGCTCCAGACGGATGACCACATGGGCATACTGTCCGCGACCGCCCGTTTGTTTGGAGAACTTGTGGTTTACCGTTGTCTCCTTTGAGATCGTCTCGCGGTACTCCACCTCGGGTGCGCCCACCTGGGCTATCACCCCGAAGTCGGACTTGAGCCTGTCGACGATGACCTCCAGGTGCAGCTCGCCCATCCCCGCGATGATGGTGTCGTTGGTTCGCTCTTGGGTTCTCACGAGGAACGACGGGTCCTCGAGGGACATCTTGCGCAGGGATGTATGGAGCTTCTCGAGCTCCTTGCGCCCATCTGTCGCGACCTTGACGCTGATCACCGGCACTGGAACGCGAACCGGCTCTAGCAAGAGGGGATCGTCCTGGGCGCACAGGGTGTGGCCGGTGTAGGTGTTTTTCAGACCGATGAGCGCCACGATGTCACCGGGGCCGACCCGGTCGATCTCGATGCGATCTTTGGCCTTGATGCGCATGATGCGGCTGACCCGCTCCTTCTTCTTCGTGGTGGCGTTGTAGATTTGGTCGCCCGGCTTGAGCACGCCCGAGTAGGTGCGCACAAAGGTCTGCTGGCCCACGTAGGGATCGTGGATGATCTTGAACGCGAGCCCCGAGAAAGGATCGCTCTCTTGAGGATAGCGGGTGTGGGGCTTTTCGGGCTCGTCCACGTCGGTGCCGTGCACGGCGCCGGCATCGATGGGGCTGGGCAGGTAGGCGCAGACCGCGTCGAGCAGGGGCTGAACGCCGATGTTCTGGTAGGCCGCCCCCACGAAGACCGGCGTGAAGAGCGACCGCACGATGCAGTGGCGGGAGACCCGCTCGATCTCCTCGACGGTGATCTCCTGCTCGTCCAGATATTTCTCGGCGATCGCGTCATCGAAGTCCGCCAGCTTCTCGATGAGCTTGCCGCGCCAAAGCTGGGCCTGCTCGGTGTACTCCGCCGGTATCTCCTCCACCGACCGCCCGTCGTCGTCGAAGACGTAGGCTTTTTGCCGAACCAGATCGATGACGCCTCGAAAGCTCTCCTCGGCTCCGATGGGGATCTGGTACGCGACCGGGTTCGCGTCCAGGGTGTCGTGCAGCTGGCCTAGCACCTCGAAGAAATCGGCCCCGGCGCGGTCCATCTTGTTGATGAACGCCATGCGGGGCACCTTGTACTGGTCGGCCTGACCCCAGACGGTCTCAGACTGGGCCTCGACGCCCCCTACGGCGCAAAACACCGCCACCAGACCGTCGAGCACCCGCATGGAGCGCTCCACCTCGATGGTGAAGTCCACGTGCCCGGGGGTGTCGATGATGTTGATGGTGTGACCGTCCCACAAACAGGAGATGGCGGCGGAGGCGATGGTGATGCCCCGCTCCTGCTCCTGCTTCATGAAGTCCATGGTGGCCTGGCCGTCGTGGACCTCTCCCATCTTTCGGGTGGTTCCGGTGAAAAACAAGATCCGTTCTGTCACGGTTGTTTTCCCGGCGTCGATGTGAGCGGCGATTCCGATGTTTCTAGCCTTTGTGATACCCATTTTCTCGTTCCTGCTCGTGGGCGCCGCCGGCTTCGGGAGGGCGACGCGGTAACTCATACTGTATTTGAAAACCGCTT
>JAABTR010000693.1 GCA_011389755.1 Deltaproteobacteria bacterium
CGCCTACATAGATGGCGTGCAGGTCAGCGATGTCACCGCGAGCCCAGAGGTGATAGGGACTGTCGCCGGTTCGGTGCTTCGAATCGGTGCGCGCCCCTGGTCTTTTCCAAATTTTTTCGTCGACGGGAGTATCGACGACATCAGGATCTACGACCGGGAACTCATCGAGGAACAAATCATGGCTCTCAAAAACCTTCCGGCCGACTGACCGTGTGTTTCATAAAAAAAGGGCTAACAGGGCGTCCAGCGGGCGTAGACCCCGGCCGGCAGTACCGTCTTTTTTGAGCGGATGAGCATCTCGCCGTCTTCCACGGCTCCGCCCAAGGGGCCGAGCATGTGGCGCAGCGCGCTGGGCGTCACCCCGGGTGAGTGGGAGGTGACGAGCAGAAAGGCCGGCTCGTCCGCCAAGAGCTTCGCGCTGAGGCTCATCAACTCGAAGAAGTGCTCCTCGAGCTTCCACACCTCGCCCTTGGTGCCTCTGCCGAAGCTGGGAGGATCGAGGATGATCCCTTCGTATCGGTTGCCGCGACGGAGCTCCCTGCGGACGAATTTGACGGCGTCATCCGCGAGGAAGCGCATCTTTTCGCCTCGCAGACCGCTCTTTTCGGCGTTTAAGATAGCCCAGCCGTTGACCGACTTGGCGGCGTCCACGTGGGTGACTCGCGCCCCGGCCCGCGCGCAGGCCAGGGTCGCAGCGCCGGTGTACCCGAAGAGGTTGAGCACCCGGGGCGCCTCTTTCGCGCCCAGCTTTTCGCTCATCCACGGAAAGTGGCAGGTGTGCTCTGGGAACAGCCCCACATTTCCAAAACCGGTCAGGCGTATCTCCAAGGCCAGCCCGTCGATGTCGGCGGGCCAGGCTTCGGGGACCGAGCGGGATTTTATCTCCCATTCCCCCGCGCCCCCTTCGTGGCGCAGGAACTTGGCGTGGGCTTTGTCCCAGCCACCCGCGTCGCCCTTCGGCCAGATGGCCTGCGGGGCGGGGCGATCGAGGACGAAGTCGCCGAAGCGCTCGAGTTTGCGGCCGTCGCCGGAGTCCAAGAGCTCGTAACCAGTAAATTCGTGAACTTCCAAATCCATGATCCGAAGAGTCTAAAGCCGATGGAGGCGCCGTGACAATCGGCAAAACGATATCCCCTAGATTCCGCGGTAGAGAGCCTTAGAGGTTTGACGCTGTGAGGGGCGAAAAAAGGTGTTATGGGTTAGAGACGATTCAAAAATAAAATTGGAAAATTCGAGGAGAAAAGACATGAGCCTTCATCGCCTCGCCGGAAAACCGGCGCCACCCGAGCTGCTCGTCAACGTCCCCCGGCTCGTCACCGATTTTTACGCCCGCAGGCCCGACAGTTCAAATCCGGCCCACCGAGTCGCCTTCGGCACATCGGGGCACCGGGGGGTCTCCACCGAGTCGAGCTTCAACGAAGCCCACATCGTGGCGATAGCCCAGGCTGTGTGCGAGCACAGAAAGAGTGAAGGCATCGACGGGCCGCTGTTTTTGGGCATGGACACCCACGCCCTGTCCGAGCCGGCCTTCGCGGTCGCCTTGGAGGTGCTCGCCGCGAACGGGGTCCACGTCGTGGTGCAAAAAGGGCTCGGCTACACTCCGACGCCGGTGGTCTCCCACGCGATCTTGACCCACAACCGGGGCGGCGCGCCGAAAAAGGCCGACGGCGTCGTGATCACGCCGAGCCACAACCCCCCTGACAACGGCGGCGTCAAGTACAACCCGCCTCACGGGGGGCCGGCCGACGGGAGCGTGACCTCCAAGATCGAAGCGCGGGCCAACGAGCTGCTCGAGGCGAAAACTCCCGTGGAGAGGATGCCCTACGAAAAGGCCATCGCGGCGCCCACCACCGAGCACCGGGATCTGGTGGAGCCCTACGTCGCCGATCTGTCGAACGCGGTGGACCTCGAGAAGATAAAGAGCGGGGGCATCAAGATAGGCGTCGATCCCATGGGAGGATCGGGAATCGCCTTTTGGGATCCCATCGCCGAGCGGTACGGGCTCGACCTCGAGATCGTCAACCGCCGGGTGGACCCCACCTTCTCGTTCATGACCCTGGACAAGGACGGCAAGATCCGCATGGACTGCTCGTCTCCCTACGCCATGGCCGGCCTGCTCGCGCTCAAGGACCGGTTCGACATCGCCTTCGGCAACGACCCCGACTACGACCGCCACGGCATCGTGACTCCGTCGGGGCTGATGAACCCCAACCACTACCTGGCCGTCGCGGCCCACTACCTGTTTCAAAATCGCCCCGAGTGGAAGCCCGGCGCCGCCGTGGGCAAGACCCTGGTCAGCTCGAGCATCATCGACCGGGTGGCAAAGGAGATCGGGCGCAACGTGGTGGAGGTGCCGGTGGGGTTCAAGTGGTTCGTAGGCGGGCTCTTGGACGGCTCCTTCGGCCTCGCCGGGGAGGAGAGCGCCGGCGCTTCGTTCTTGCGCAGGGACGGCACCGTGTGGACCACGGACAAGGACGGCATCATCCTCGACCTCTTGGCCGCCGAGATCACCGTCGCCACCGGCAGAAGGCCCGACGAGATCTACCGCTCCCTGACGGAAAAGCACGGGGAGCCGAGGTACGCCCGGATCGACGCACCGGCCACGCCTTCGCAAAAGGCCAAGCTCAAAAACCTGTCGGGCTCCCAGGTGCGCACGGGCACCCTCGCGGGGGAGACCATCGTGGCCAAGCTCACCGAGGCCCCGGGCAACGGCGCCTCCATCGGCGGCCTCAAGGTGACCACCGAGAACGGCTGGTTCGCGGCGCGGCCCTCGGGCACCGAGGATGTCTACAAGATCTACGCCGAGAGCTTTAAAGGAGAGGATCACCTGGCCCGGATTCAAAACGAGGCCCGGGAGATCGTCTCGGCGGCCTTGGAGTCTTAGAGCCTTCTCTAGCGGGACGGCATTTTAGCGTCTTCGAAGTCGATGAGCGGCGCGATGCGCTCGAGGGTCTTCGGGCCGATGCCCCGCACGCGTTTTCGCAGGTCTTCTCCGTCCTTGAAGGGACCGCCCAGGCGGCGCTCCTCGACGATGGTCTCGGCGCGGACCTGTCCGATGGTGGGCAGAGCGCGCAGATCCTCGGCGCCGTCGCTGCTCGGTCTTATTTTCCCGTGGGCCATAAGTCGCAAAGAGCCGGGTAGCCACCCTCCCGGAGAGAGGGCGCAGGCGCCGCTTTCGAGTCGCGTCAGCACCAGCGACTGACCGGAGAGAATTTCGCCGGTGATGTCCAACCGATCGCACCCTTCGGGTCTGCCGAAACTCCGTGCGAGAACAGCCGGTATCCGTGTGGTATCGCCGGCGCACACGAGCCCGACAGGTTCGCCCGGGGCCATGGGCCACCCGACGCAGAGCTCGTCGGCGAAGAAGACCGCGTGGGCGTCGCCTCGCAGCGCGCGTTCCTCGGCGTTTCGCAGCAAGGCGCCGGCCGCGAAGGCGGCGAGCACGATGAACAAGGCGGCCAGCATGTGACCATGTCTCTGCGCTGAATCCATGTTCCTGTCTTCGACCGCCCGGACCGAAAAGTTGCTATTTTTTTGAGCGCGCAGGTTTTTGACCCAAAGGCAGGACCTGCTCCCCGAGGGCATCTTGCACGTAAACCGTTTGAACCAGCACGATGATGGTTACGACCAGGGGCGTGGCGAAGATGACGCCCACGAAGCCTATCATGACGGCGGCCAGGGTCTGGGCCCCGAGCAGGAGCACCGGCGGCAGGGAAGTGGCGCGCTGCTGCACCATGGGCGTCACCACGTTTCCCTCGAGGATCTGGACCCCCACGTAGACCAACAGCGCGTAGAGCGCCATCGGTAGGGACTGAGAAAACGCGAGTAGG
>JAABTR010000694.1 GCA_011389755.1 Deltaproteobacteria bacterium
GCGAGACCGAGGCTCGCAGGACCTCGTTCATCGATGGTGAGATTCCGATTGAGACGCTCCAGAAGAACACTTGGAAGCTCGGTCGGTTCGACGAGGTGGGCGATGAGGCCGAGCTCTTCGTCGTCTTGCAAGACGGCCGCGGGGGCGTGGACTGGAAGAGCTTTTCTTTCGCGGTGGCCCGGAGGTAGGAGATGATCTTTGCAAAAATATCGGCGCGGTTCGTCTTCGCATCTCTCACGGCCTTGGCGGGCATGGGATATGCCCAGTCGAGCGGGGAAGGACAAAGCGAACCCCCGGCGCAGCCCCAGTCCGAGACACAGACCCCAGAGGCTGAGACGGCTCCCGCTGAAGAGATCGCGCCGCCGCGACTCATCGAGCACGTGAACCCGGTTTATCCGGCCGCGGCCAAGGAGGCGGGGGTCGAGGACGAGGTGGTGCTCGACGTGGACATCGACGCCGAGGGGAACGTCGAGGGGGTGATGGTGACGGTCCCGGCGCAGAACCCGGACTACGGCTTCGACGACGCCGCGCTCGAGGCGGCGAGCCTCTTGCAGTTCGAGCCGGCGACCCTCGGCGGCGAGCCCGTGCCGGTGCGGATAGCGTACCGCTACCGCTTCGTGCTGGACGCCGAGCGAGAGTCGCAGGCGCCCGAGGAGCCGCAGGACGGACAAGAGCAGGGGGGAGATGAGGGCCCGGCGGCGAAAGATGGCGAGGAAGCCCGAGCGCCCGATCCGGTGGTGAACTTCTCGGGGGCTCTGGTCGAGAGGGGAACTCGGGATGTGCTCGCCGGTGTCGTCGTCGTTGTCTTCCGCGGGCTCGACGAGAGCTCCACCGGGTTCGAAGCCGTCACCGACGCGGAGGGGCAGTTCGTCTTCTATGACCTCGAGCCCGGCGAGTGGAACGTCTACGCCGAGCCGGAGGGGTACTACCCGCTCAGGACCACCGAGACGATTGAGCAAGGCGCCCGCACCGATGCCAAGTACTACCTCGAGAGGGGGTCGTACAACCCGTTCGACGTCCTCGTCGAGGGCGTGCGGCAGAAAAAAGAGGTCAACCGGACGACCCTCGCCATCGAGCAGGTCGAGAAGGTCCCCGGCACCTTCGGCGACGTCCTGGCGGTGGTGCAGAACTTTCCCGGGGTCGCGAGGCCGGGGTTCAACCAGTCCCTGATCATCGTGCGCGGTTCGGCGCCGGAGGATTCCCAGGTCTTCGTCGATGGAGTGGACGTGCCGCTTTTGTACCACTTCGGCGGCGTGCGCTCGGTGATCCCCTTGGGCATGTTCGAGAGCATCGACTTTTACCCGGGAAATTTTTCGACGTATTACGGCAGAGCGACCGGCGGCATCGTCGATGTGCAGCTGAGGGACCTCGATCCGGACAAGCTCGGGGGGTATCTGGACGTGAGCCTGATAGACACGGGCGTCTTCGTGGAGGCCCCCTTGGGTGACAAGGCCGCGGTGGCGGTGGCAGGGCGGCGCAGCTACATCGACGCGTTGTTCGGTTTTTTCGTGCCAGATGACGCGCCGGTCAACGTCATAACGGCGCCGCGCTACTACGACTACCAGCTCTTGCTCACGGCCGCGCCCGCGAGCGCGCACCGCCTGCGGGCGTTCGTCTTTGGCTCGGACGACGACCTCGAGGTCTTGTTCCGAAACCCGGCGGACCTAAGCCCCCAGCTCACCGCCTCTCGGGCGACCACCTCCTCGGCGTTTTACCGCACGGTGCTCGAGCACGCGTGGGTGCCGTCGCAGAAGGTCGAGAACGTCTTCAAGACCACCTCTGGGCGCAGCTGGCTGAATTTCGGCTTGGGAGATCAGCTCTACTTCAACCTGGACACCTACCAGGCCCAGGTCCGAGACACGCTGAAGATTCGCCTCATCGAGGCGTTGACCCTCAAGGCCGGGGTGGACTACCTGTTCACCAAGACCGATGTGAAGATAGCCTTCCCCGCCGTGGCCAAAGAGGGCGAGCCCGGAGGCCGCCCGGATCTGGACACCATCGAGGAGATCTCTTTAAAGGATCAAGGGTACCACTCGGTGGGCGTCTTCTTCGAGCCCGAGATCACCTTGTGGGAGCGGCTCCTGCTCATCCCGGGCGTGCGCTACGACTACTTCTCTCGGACCGACGAGCACGCGGTCTCGCCGCGGCTCATCGCCCGTCTGGCGCTCGGGCAGCGCTGGGCCTTAAAAGGCGGGGTCGGTCTGTTTACACAGGAGCCCACTTTCGACGAGACCGCTCCCGAGGTGGGCAACCCGGACCTGGGGCTCGAAAAGGCGATCCACTACTCGGGCGGGTTCGAGTTCAGGCCGCTCGAATACCTCACGCTGGACACCACGTTCTTTTACAAATCCTTGCACGACCTGGTCAGCCGGACCACCGAGGTGGTCGAGCGCGGCGGCGAGGCGGTGCCGCTCAACTTCGACAACAAAGGAGAGGGCCGGGTCTACGGCATGGAGCTGCTCCTGCGTCACGACTTTGCCAACAACTTCACCGGCTGGTTCACCTACACCCTGAGCCGCTCGGAGAGGCGGGACTCAGGCGAAAACGGCTACCGGCTCTTCGACTTCGATCAGACCCACATCCTCGCGGTGCTCGGAACCTACAAGCTGCCGCGCAACTGGGAGATAGGCGCTCGCTGGCGGCTCGTCAGCGGCAACCCCAGCACCCCCGTGACCGGCAGCATCTTCAACGTGGACGACGGCTTTTACGAGCCCACTTTCGGCGAGGCGAACTCAGACCGGCTGCCCCCGTTTCACCAGCTCGACGTGCGGGTCGACAAGCGCTGGATCTTCGACAACTGGATGCTCACCGCCTACTTGGACATTCAAAACGTATACAACCGCGCGAACGCTGAGGGGACCAGCTACAACTTCGACTACTCCAAAAAGCGCGTGCAGCAGTCGCTCCCCCTCCTGCCCGTGTTGGGCGTCAAAGGAGAGTTTTAAAGATGTCGAGCGCGAAAACGAAGACCAAACGGTTTGGGATCGGGCTGCTCTTTATATTGCTTCTCGCCGTCGGTGCCCCCCAAAAGAGTTCCTTCGCCGACGACGTCGTGCTGGAAAAACCACGGGCCCGGCAGGGCTACTACGTGGGGGTAGGCGGTTACGCGGTCGGATCTGTGAGCTGGGATGCGGACAAGGAGCGTCTCGGCCCCTGGCCCGGCGTCACCGGAGGCCTGCGCCTCGGACAGGCGCTCGCCCCCTGGATCGACCTCGGTCTGCACATCTCAGGCGGGCGCGCGTTCGGCGGGGACTTCGATGCGACCCTCTTTCGGTTGAGCCTCGAGGCCCAGCTCCACCCCTGGCGAGATCTCGCGGTGCGCCTGGGCATCGGCGCCGGAGCCACAGACGTCTATCCCACGCGGTCCGGCGTCGAGGACGACGTCATCGGCCGCTTTGGAGACAACTACATCCTGGCGGTGGCCTGGGACTTCTTCCCGTTCCACAAAGGAGGCTCCGGCGGCTTCGCCCTCACGCCGGTTGTCGGCGCCCAGGTAGGCCCCGGAGGCGATTTCACAACGCTCAACGGCTTTATAGGAGTCGAGATCACCTGGTGGAGCGGCTTGTCGAAAGATCAGCTGGAGCTGTCACCCGAAGAGGCGTTTCAATAAGGCTCAACAGGCGCCGTTTGGAGCCCTGAAGGGCGACGAAACAACGCCTAGAATTCCTTGTCGGTGTAAAGATGGTGCCCTTCGAAAATCGTGAGAATATGAATGCTGCGCGGCAGAACTCGGTAGACGATTCGGTAATTGCGCAAGAAAACCTCGCGGATTGTTTCTTCTCCTCGTTCTGGGACGACGCGCCCCGCCCAA
>JAABTR010000126.1 GCA_011389755.1 Deltaproteobacteria bacterium
GGGCTGGATCGTCTCAAACAGGGATCAGTGGGTCTACTGGGACAGGTTTCACAAAAGAGCGCGGCCCCTAAACGGCTGCGAAGGAGCGCCGTGATGGCCTCTAAAGTCATTGTCCTCGCGGCGCCGGCCGGGATCGTCCGGGAGCGTCTTCGCGAGGGGTTCTTTGCAAGAGGCTTTGAGGTTGAGAGCCTCGATCGGGAGTCGTTTGTGGCCGACGGGCAGCTCATCATCGAAGACGGGGGCGTCCGGCTTCGCGGCAAAGACATCAGCGAAGCGGCAGGGGCAGTCATCCTCGACTCCGGTTACATGTGGCCCATGCCGCTCGTGGCCCCGACCCCAAAGCAGTGGGCGGAGCACCGGGAGAGCTTCGACGACTACCTCAGAGCCGATCGCGAGAGCGCCTCGCTCTGGTTCAGCGTCCTTGCGCTTCTAGGCGAAAAGATCCCGCGGATCGCGAACCCGCAGTCGGCGTTCGCGTACCAGGCCATGAAGCCCCACGCGTTTTTGGAGCTGAAAGATCGGGGATTTCCCACGGCGATGTTCGCCGCGTCCAACGACCCGGAGGTCCTCGGGCAGGTGGCCGCGGGGGCCGGGGCAGCGCGCCTGACCGACCTGCTCGGCGCCGCCCCCGCGCGCTGGATAGGGGCCGCCGACGTGGAAGCGCTCCCCCTGGGCGAAGAGCCTTTCGTCGTTCAGAGCCTCGGCTCCAAGGAGCTGACTCAAGCGGTGGTCGCGGGCACAGTGGGGTTTGCGCCCTCGGGCTCGCGCGCGGATCAAAAGCTTTTTGTCCTCGCCCGGCAGGTGCTGGGGGCGCTGGGCGCACCCCTGGGCCGGGTGGTGTTCGGTCGAGACGCGGAGAACCGGCCGGTCGTGGTGGATTTCGACGTCACCGCGGGGCTCGACGCGCTGTCTGTGGACGAAACTGGCCGGGTCGTGGGCGGTCTGGCCGAGCTTTTCGGAGCGCGAGGATGCTGACCATCGGCCTGTTCGGTCCTTCGAATGACCCGGAAGTGTGCGCCTTGGCCAAGCGGCTCGAGGGGCGCGGGGTCGAGCCTTGGATCGTGGATCTCGCCGCGTTCCCCCAGTCATGCAGCATCTCGGCGCGAAGCGGGTTCGAGGTCGATGGCCGTCCCTTGCTCGAGATGGACGCGGCCTACCTGCGGCGGGCGGGGTACAATCTGCGGCCCGAGCTGCGCTACGGCGAGGTGGGCGAGCCTTCGAGCCTCGAGGTTTGGCGGGGGCTCTATCCCCAAGTCGTGCGCGAAATGCGGGCCGAACATGCTCGTCACGCCCTGCGTACGGCCGCCTTGCGCTGGCTCTCGACAAAAAGGCCGGTCATCAACCCGCCGGACGCTCAGAACCTGCACCGCACAAAAACCTTCGAGCTCGAGAGGCTGCGGGCCGCCGGGCTGCCGGTCCCCCGCTTCGCCGGGGGGACGGACCGCGCCGCGCTGCGCTCTTTTTGCCAGGGCGCGGCCCAGCGAGGATGGTCGGGCGTCGTGACCAAGCCGCCGGCGGGGATCTACAAGACGTACCTCGTCGAAGATCCTTCGTTGAGAGACCATCCCTTTGGCCGGCGCCCGGCTCTGCTCCAGCGCTACATCTCGGGGGACACGGTGCGTTGCTACGCCGCGGGCGGCTCTTTTTTGTCTGCCGCGCGCATCGTGCACAAAGGCACGGTGGACTCTTCGATGAGCCAGACAGGCATCGAGGTGATCGAGCTGTCCAAGCGGGGGCGCGCGCTGGTGGAGCGCACGGCCCGGGCGCTCGAGCTGGGCTTTTGCGGCATGGATCTCATGGTGGACGGCCGAAGCGGCCGAGAGTACGTCATCGACTGCAACATCTCACCCATGTTCGTCAATTACGGCTACCTGAGCGGGTGCGACGTGGCCGGCCACCTCGCGGAACACCTGATCGAGAGGGCGAGTGACGGACCGGGAAGCTACGAGCGGCCGGCGGTGGCGGATCGGGTCGCCGAGGCCAAGGAGGCGATCGGCGAAGACCCCGCGCTCGCCGCGCTCTTGCGCCGGGTGGTCAAGCCGAGGAAGGGCTGATGGCGATTCGAGTCGGTCTCTTCGGTCGCCGCAAGGACGTGCATGTGCGGGCGCTGCAAAGAGCCTTGCGCGCCTTGGGGCACGAGGGGGTGATTCTCGACTTCGACGTCTTTCCGAGGCTCAACCTGGCGAGCTGGGGTACCGCGGCGCCTTGGGAGTGGGATGACATCTTGTCGTCGGGCGCGACCTCCCTGGACGCGCTGGACGCCGCGATCGTGCGGTCCACCTGTTACAAAGAGCTCGGCGCCCAGGAGGCGAGCGGGCTTGGGAGCCGCGAGCTGGCGGCGCTATGCCGCCGCCAAGGGGCCTCGGCGGCGTTCCAGATCGGGCTGCATTTGAGCTTGTCGAAGCGGATCCCGCTCATCAACCCGCCCCACTCCCACCTCCACCACAGACAAAAGGGCAGCCAGCACCGTCTTTTGATGAAGGCGGGCATCACCGTGCCGTCCTCCTTGGTCACGAGCGACCCGGAGGCGGCCTACGGTTTTGTAAAGAGCCTCGGCGGACGCTGCGTGGCAAAGCCCCAAGCGAGCGGCGCCGAGGTGGTCATGGCCGACGAGCACTTTTTTGCCCGGAACAAAGAGCGCCTAAGGGCCCGGCCCTACCTGTTTCAGCAGTACGTCAAGGGGCGATCCTACAGG
>JAABTR010000127.1 GCA_011389755.1 Deltaproteobacteria bacterium
ACTTTTTTGCCCGGAACAAAGAGCGCCTAAGGGCCCGGCCCTACCTGTTTCAGCAGTACGTCAAGGGGCGATCCTACAGGGCCTACCTGCTCGGCGGGCGGGTCGTCGCGATGGGGGAGATCCACCACGACAAGACCATCGTCGACTGGCGGGAGCGCATCGACGAGGTGACGGCTATCGACCCCTGCGCCGAGCTCGCCGAGGAGATGAACCGGGCTGTCAGGCTCCTCGATTTGCCTTACTGCGGGCTTGATCTGGAATACGATGAGGTTACTGGGCGCACCTATCTTTTGGATTTTAATCCCGGAGCCTACTTTGTGGCGGCGGGCCGCATGCTGGGGGTTGAGCTGGCCTCGGAGATCGCGGGGTATGCGGTTGGGGTTGTGGGAAGGGGTGGGGGTTTTTTTGAATGATTATGGGGCTGGCAGGGAGCACAGGGACCAAAGGGACCAAAAGGACCAAAGGGACCAAAGGGACCAACAGGGACCACAGGGAGGGGGCAAGGGACAGTTTAGGTGGGGGGGAGGAGTTTTTTGACGAGGTTTGATAGGTCGGTCATGCGGTAGGGTTTTGCGAGCTTGTCGGCGAATCCGAATGAGGTCGGTGTCGCCATGATCGGGTCGTTGGAATAGCCGCTTGTGGCGACCGCGACGATTTGGGGATGGCGGCTCTTGAGGATGTCGAGGGCTTGTTTTCCGCCCATGTGCCCTGGGACGGTGAGGTCGAGGAACACCAGGGCGTACGGGCGTCCGTTTTGTTGGGCTTCCTCGTACATCTCGACGGCCTTGTCTCCGTGCTCTGCGGTGTCGACCTCACATCCGATGGCCCTGAGCATTTCCGAGGTGATATTGCGCAAAAGCAGCTCATCGTCCATGCAGAGGACGCGGCGGTTTTCTTGTCGGTTGGATGATTGTTTCTCTTCGTCGGGATCGGCTGGTGTGTCAAAATAGGCCGGCAGGTAGAGCTCGAATTCGGCGCCTTCGCCATCTGGAGCCTCGGCGATGCGGATGGTGCCGCCGTGATTTTTGACGATGGAGTGGCAGATGCTCAGGCCGAGGCCGCTGCTCGAGAGCTTCGTGGTAAAGAAGGGATCGAAGATCTTGTCGCGGTCTTCGATGGGGATCCCGGGCCCGTGGTCCCGCACCGAGATGCGAACGTACCGGCCCGGCGGCAGCTGGGGGACGTCGCCGCCGCCGACCGAGACGTTCGTCGCGGTGACGGTTATCGTCCCGCCATCGGGCATGGACTGCATCGCGTTGATGGAGAGATTCTCCATGACCTGGAAGATCTGCTTGTGGTCGAAAAGGCTCAGCCACAGATCGTCGTCGATCACGCGCTCGATTTTGCAGTTGGAGCCGCTCGAGGATATGTCGAGCGCTCCCTCGATCACGTCGGAGAGGGAGCCGGGCGCCTTGCGGGGCTGGCCGCCGTCGGCAAAAGTCAAGATGTGTCCGCTCAGTTTGCAGGCCCGCTCATAGGCGATCAGGGCTTGGTCCAAGACGCTCTTGGCTCTTGAGATGTCCTTAGCGTCGAGGGCGGCGAGGGCCAGCTCGATGTTTCCGAAGAGGCCGCCGAGCAGGTTGTTGAAGTCGTGGGCGATCCCCCCGGCGAGCTTGCCCAGAGACTCGAGCTTGGAGAGCTTCTGCAGCTCCCGGGCGATCATCTTGCGCTCGGTGATGTCCCGGACCACGCCTCGGATGCCCGTGACCCGGCCCTCGGAGCGGATGGGGGTGACGTGGATGTCCCCTTCGAAAGGGGTGCCGTCTTTGCGGCGAAAGGTTCGCTCCTCGATGAGCTCTTTGCCGCCGCGCAGCAGCTCGAGGGCTCTTTGGGTCTCGGCTTTCTTGCTCGGTGGGATGGTGTCGGCGATGTTCATCCCGATGATCTCTTTTTTGTCGTAGCCAAAGATCTTCAAGGCGGTTTCGTTGGCGTACAGGAAGGTCCCATCCAAGGAGGCCTCATAGATGCCGTCGGCCAGCGACTCCGCCAAAGTGCGATAGCGCGACTCACTTCGGGCCAGAGCCTGCTCATCGGCTTTGCGCCGGCTGTCGTCTTTGAGGATGATGACCACCCGCCACACGCTGCCGCTGTCCTCGAAGACCGGGAACGCCGTCAATTCGACGTTCAATGTGCCCGTCTTCTCGGAGCCGTATCGGCGGCCGATGTCCTCGATGCGCACCTCCAGGTCGTGCACCTCGACCGCTTGACCCAGAGCCGCTTGGCGCAGGGCCCTCGCGAGGTTGGGGCGGCGTGAGCCGGTGTCGTCGAGAACATTGTAGCTGCCTGGGAGGGCGCCGGGGGACGAGAAGCCCCACAGGCGGCGCAGCGCCTCGTTGACGAAGACCACGTCTCCGCCGGGCGTCATGACCATCACGGGATAAGGCATCTGGGCGAAGACCTGGGTGAGAGTATCCCGCTCCGACAGTTGGAGGTCATTCCCGCTCGTCATTTGTTTCTGCTCCGGCTCAGTTGAGTTTTGCTTTGAGACACTAAGACGATTTTGCCTCTTTCATCAAGCGAGTCTTTAGCAGCGTTTGATAACCACGGAGATAAAAAAACGCTCGGGGCGGGGCGGCTATTCGAACTCGATGGGGTAGTGGACCACCATGTCGGGGCCGTCGAAAGACGGATACCGGATGGAGCGGACGGTCTTTCGGATACAGGCGCCGGGTTCGCCCCGGGCGATGGTGGCCGGACCCTTGAGGTTGACCTTGGTCACCTTTCCGGTCGGGGCGATGTGCATCCCCAAGGTCACCCGGCCCGTGGCAGGGGCATCGCTGGGCACGAGGATGAGGCACCTTTGGATGCCTCGAAAGACTCTGTCTATCCCCCTTTCGATCTCTGCGGCACCGAGCTGCTCCTCGGCCCCTGCCCCCATGGACAGCTCCCGGGGGGATCGGCCGTCGAGATCGTCGCCCACGGTGACCTGCGAGGTGTCGTAGTTGGCGCCTGGGGCCCCCTGTCGCTGCGAGCGGGCTTTGCCTCGGCGCCTGCCCGGCCGCCTGCGCCGCTTGGGCTTTTTGATCTCGTCTGCGGCGACCTCGCCGTCGGTGCTCTCATCCGTGCTCAGCGCCTCGCGTGCATCGCCTCTTTGAGGAAAAAAGGAGATCAGCCCATTTGATTGCGCGTAGAGGGCTGCGACGCCCAAAAGCGAAGCGGTGAAAAATCCGAAAAAAAATCCCTTCAATTTCGTTCCTCCTCAGGGCCTACTTAAGTCCGTTTCTTTTTAGCATGCTTCCGAGCGGCCGCGGTGCATGCGAGGTGATGCAAGGTTCGTTTGTTTTTGATAACCTCGGCCGCCAGGAGAGATGAAATCATGGATACGACAGAATATCGAAAATTCGTTCAGAGCGTGATCGACAACGTCAAGAGACACGGATTCCCGGACAAGAAGGTGGCTTTCCCCATCGAGCAGCTTTACGAAGCCGCCCACAAAAAGGGCATCAACTTCAACAAGGTGCTCGAGTCCCTCGACGAGATTCAGATCTCCCACGAGAAGACGCCCGAAAAGATCATCTTCTTTCCAAAGAGTCGGGGTGGCGACGGAGAAAAAACCAATCCCATGGAAGCGTTCGCGGGGATGGATCCGCAGATGTTTCGGGGCAAGAGCCCCGCCGAGATGATGGCCGCCGCCGCCTCGATGATGAAGAACATGGGCCCCGGGCAGCTCGAGTCCATAAAAGCCATGTACGACAATATGTCGGAGGAAGAGCGCGCGGCGATCCTCGAGCAGGCCAAGAAGCTCGGGCTCTTTTAAGGGGCAAGACAAAACGGGATTTTATTGCGGCGCATTAGGAGCTTTTTTATGGTGGATCGATATTATCCCGATGATTCGTCTAAACGAAATCGGAGATTATGAAAAAAGCGCGAAGAGACAAAGACTTCTGGTCAGAAGTCGATGAGATGACCCCGGGCGCACGAGGCGAGACGCGGTGGTGAAAGCGGCGATGCCAAATAGGCTGCCCGCCCGCCTGGGCGAGTTCGTTTTGCTCGTGCGTCTTCGTGGGACGCCCATCGGCGAGGTCTTCGTCGCGAGGTCGGCCTCGCGCAAAAAAGCGGGCGGCTTGTGCTTTGTCCAGGTCGTGGACCCCGGTTTTGCGGGGGGGCGGAAGCTGCGCCTTGCGCTCGATTCCGAAAAAAAACGCCCCCCCAATGAGGGGCTGACCAATCTGTTCGACGCCGGGGTGACAGGTGGAGTCGGTTACTTGGCCTATGAGTTTTGCGACGAGCTCAGCCTCGAATGGTTGGTCCGCCGTTCGAGAGAATCAGGCAGCCCCTTGTCCTGGGCCGGCGCCGTTCAGATAGGCGTCGAGCTGCTCGGCGGGCTCGAGGCTTCGCACGCGTCGGCTCAATCCTCTGGGCCCCACGGGGATATCCGCCCGGGCAACGTGTTCATATCGCGCAAAGGGCGCGTGATCCTCGGGCGCGCCCAGCCGTTTTGGAAGGCGTCGTACGAAGAGGTCTTGGGCTTTGACCTGTTTGTCCCTCCGGAGCTCAAGTTTGCAGGGCGCGAGAACATCGATGTGATAGCGGCGGGGACGACGGCTGATCTGTGGGGGGCGGCCGCTGTTTTGTGGTCTTTGTTGTTTGATTTTACGCGGCAGCCCGACTGGGCTCTGGGCGCGGGCGATGTGGCGCCTCTGGCGGCGACGCTCGGCGCGCCCGAGACGCTCGATGATTTTTTTGGGCGGGCTTTGAACCCGGTGCCTCAAGAGCGCTTTGAGACAGCAGCGGACATGCGCGAGGCTCTTGCACACTGTTTGGACCAGGTGGGGAAGTACGCGGCCGCCCAGGACAAGAGAAACTGGTTTTTGAGCCTCGGCGAGCCCGAGATAGTCGCCGAGCGCGCCCTCATCTCCGAGAGGATCCGCTGCCAGGTTGAGCAGTGCTGGGCGCTCGCCGGCACAAGGGGCGATCTCCTCGAGCCCGGAGCTGTCGTGGCAAGGCGGTATCATCTCGGCGCGATGATCGCGCAAGACGAGGGGGTTCGAAGCTTCGAGGCAAAAACAAGCGAGCAGGGCGATGACGACAGCATCGTCTACGTCTTTGGCAGAGATTGGCTCGCCGATTCGAGCGCCTCGAGGCGCTTGCGCCAGAGGATCCGCCAGGTCGTCGGCGTGGATCATCCCGCGGTGGCTCCCATCGATTGGATGGGGACGACGGACGAGGGCTCGGTTTTTTTGGTGACGCAGCGGTGGAACGGCCGGCGACTCAACTGGGCGGATGGCCCGGTCGCTCGTGAGCAGGAGGATGTCTCAAAGACGCAGCCCGCGCAGCGGCAGGCACCCGCGGGGCGCTTGGGCGCCGTCTTGGCCGGTGTGGCGGCAGGAGCGCTCGCCATGGGACTGGGCGGGATGCTCGCGCGTGGCCTCGCCGGTTCAAAAGAGCCGGCGAGACCGCCTTTTAGGGCATGTGAAGAGCTGTCGTTGGAGACCGCGGCGATGGATTCCCCCCCGAGGGGAACTTTGAAGCAGAGCGTCACGGTTTTCACGGGGGACGTTTTCAAAGGCAGCGCACCCGGCACAGGACCGCGGGGAGATACCGGCTCGGACGAGAGCTCTACAAAAAAAGAGGCCCACGCCGCAGCCGGTGCCAAAGCGGCGGACGCGCTCGCGGGCGAAGGACGCCGGCTCTTTCGAGCTTCCCGTCTGGATGAAGCCCAGGCCGCCCTGCAAAGGGCGGCGAGGCTCCCGGCCCACAGACCGGTCGTCCCCTATCTCCTCGGGAAGATAGCGTTCCAAAAAGGCCGGTATCCCAAGGCGGCGCGCCTCATCGAGAGGGCGGTGGCCATGAGCCCGCGCAAATTCGCTTGGAGGAATTACCTCGGCAAGGTGTATCTCGCCATGGGCGACAAAAATCGGGCACTCGAACAATGGAAGCGCGTTCTTGTTGAAGATCCGGGCAATGAAGAGGCCCGCCGCTATGCCGGTGCGGACCAATGAAGAGATGCTTCAAGGGGCCACCTGTGACGATGCGATATGTGACTTTGTTTTCATTTTTTTTGCAGTGCACAGCCTTGAGCGCGGCAGGCGCCGCAGACAAAGTGGCGCTTTTGCCCCTGCGTTACGAGGAAGTGGGCGCTCAGACGGCGGCAGCTGACTGCGCGCCGTGTCGAGCCCGGGTCCGGCAGGAGATTAGAGATGGGCTTTTAAAAGACAGTCACGAGCTCGTGCCCCTCGAGGTGATCCGGGATGCCGCTGCGCGTGTGTCCCTTGGCGACGAGGCGTTTGAGGGATGCCGTGACGACGCGGGGCTCGGAAGAATCGCCGATGAGCTCGGGGCATCGGCGGATCGCGTCGTTTGCGTCTGGGTGCGCGACGAAACAAAGGAATCGGCCACGTACGCGATTCGGGTCGCGGCAGCACCGGGGGGGGCGCAGGAGAGCACCGGCGTGGGCGGCCTCGAGAGAATAGCCTCTGACGTTTCCAAGATGGTGCTCGAGGTCTTGAACCGTCCCGCCCAGCCCGAAGCCGACGAGATTGTTGCCGCCGACGAAGACGCCGCCGGGGCGAAGCTCTCATTGCCCCCGCCGTCTCCTCCCGAGCCTGCGCCGGCAGAGCCCGTCGCTGAAAAGACGGGCGACGAAGCCGTGCGCGATGCCCTGCACGATGCGAAAACAGATCGATCGGCGCCGGTGGCCGAAGACAAACCGGGCATCCCGGCTCCCACACAAGGACAGCGCGAAGGAGGCCTTGGCAAGGCGCCTTTTTGGATCAGCGCGGCTGTGACCGGTTGCCTGGGAGCGGGGTTCGTGACCACCGAGCTCTTGGCGAGCAGCATCTACGCCGATCTGCGCCGGGAAGAAGATCCTCAAAAGTGGAGGCTCTTGCGCGACGACTTCAACGCGGTTCAGACCGCCGACAGGGTCTTGCTCGGGCTGTTCGCCGCAGGAGCGGTGACGACGGTGGTGCTGGGCGTTTTGACCAATTTTGGAGGTGAACCGCTCGGGGAAAAAGAAGGGCAAGGGGTTCGCGCGGCCCCGGTGGTGACCGGCGAGCGGGCTGGGGTGATTTTTTACAAGCGGTTTTAAAAAGAGGCGACGTCTTCACTCGACATAGCCGAGCTCTTTGAGCTTGTCCAAGAGCTCTTGGTCGAGCTCGACCTCCACCTGCTCAGAGGCGATCGCGTTTTTTTCGAGCCGTTCCTGAAACTTCGTCAAACGACGTTCGAGCTGCTTGCTCAGCTCGGGATGTTTCTCTCGAAGGTCGTGTTCTTCGGCCATGTCGTGGCGTTTGTCGAAGAGCTTTTGATTGCGATCCCACCACCTTATGAGGTGCCACTTGTTCTGGATGATGGCCCAGACGGCCAGTTTTCGGCGCGTGGAGAAGATGCGGTGCCCGAACAGGGCTCTGCCCTCGAGCCGCGTGACGGTCTCGTGCTGCGTTTTTGACGACGTGAGCATGGGCCATAGGGACATCCCCTCCGCGGGCTGCGGTTTTTCGAGAGCGAGGGCATCCATCAAGGTGGGAAACACGTCGATGAGGCTCGTGTTTAAAAACACACGGGTCGGGCCTATGCCGAGATCGGGGCCGTGGAACATCATCAAGACCTGCATGAGCTCCCTGTAGAGCTTTGGGCCGTGCTCGGTGCCCCCGTGATCCCAGAACTCTTCTCCGTGATCCGATAGGATGACGAGCAGGGTGTCTTCATCCATGTCCAAGAGGGCGTAGAGCTTTTTGAGCCAGGCATCGACGTAGGAGATCTCGCTGCGGTAACGGGCGGCGCGGTCCATGCGGCGTTCTGTTGCGGGGCGAAAGTACTGCTTGTGCTTGTGGTAAGGCAGGTGAACGTCGTTGAGGTGGACGTACAAGAAGTACGGGGCAGAGCTTTTCAGCTCTGGAGCCTGCTTTTCGATCTGTCCGTAGAAGTACGCGGCGTTTTTTCGCACGTGTCTCTCGAAGTGGTCGAAGCCCCGGTCGAAACCCAGTTTGGACCCGATGTTGATGTTCGCCGCGAAACCGTAAGTCGCGTAGCCGGCTTTTTGCAGACGCTCCGACATGGTGGTGATCGACGAGGGGATCTGGTTGAGCGGCATGTCGGTCTGCTCGTCCTTTTCCAAAGCCGCCACCATGCTGCGGTGTGCCTTGAACCCCTGAACGACGGTGTGCTGTGGCGGATACAAAGAGGTGAACAGCGACGCTGTCGCCGGAGCTGTCCAAGAAGAGGTCGAATAGGCATTGTCGCACACCGCGCTTTTGCCGGCTAAAGAAGCCAAAAACGGCGCCGTCTCGTACTCGTAGCCGTAGAAGCCCAGGTAGTCTGGCCGAAGAGTGTCGATGAGGATCACCACCACATTCGGTTTTTTGTCGTGTGAGCCCGGTTTTTCGGCGCCTCGCGTTTTGGCGGGGTTTGCAGCCGGAGAGGCAGCTTGCTCGGGAGCAGGAGACAAAGCCTTTGAGTCGGGTTTTGTCGCGCCAGCCTCCGTCTTTTTGGCTTCGCTCTTGGAGGAAGGGCTCGCTTGGCACGCGAGCAGCGACGTAAATAGAGTCAGGTGCAAAAGGTGTCTCAGGGTCATCAGGCTCCTCAAATGGCTGCGGCTTTTTCGTCGAACGAAAGTCAGGCTAGCAAGCGTTCGGGGCAACCTCAAGGCTGCGCACGAAGACTCCCCCGGCAGCGAACAGGTAAAAACCGATTGCAAAAGTAATAATATACTATATAATGAATAAAAATAAGGTCTCCGCGGAGGAGGTATTTTGGACAGGGTAAAGACGGTAATAATTATATTGGGAATCTGGCTGAGCGCAGCGATTGCGGGGTGTGCGAACCGAGGTGGTCCGACGAGCTCGGAGCGAAGGCCGTCGAAGGCCGCTGTGATGACGCTGACCGAGACGCTGACCGAGCCGGTTGTGGTCGTTCCCTTTGATGAAAGCGCTTTTGTCGTAGAGGTGGAGCCCGACAGCTACCGGATAGCCAAAGACGATCCCTACGCCGTGACCGTGGCGGTTTCGGGGAACGCGAGCCCGGTCAGCTACGTGGAGCTTTTCGTGGAAGGGGAGTCGGTGGGGCAGCAGAACACCCCGCCCTACCGGTTCGAAGGCTGGTTTGTCGGCAAGGGCGCCTTTGAGCTCGTGGCCCTGACAAAGCTCGAGGACAACTCGTCTTCAGTCTCGCCGCCTGTTTCTATCTCAGTGTCGCGGTGATCCCTTTAAATCAGGTGCACGACCAAGAAGCTCAAGTCGTCTTCGAAATGATGGCTTTTTCTGTGGTCGAACAAGGTCGACTCAACCTGGCTTACGAAATCGCTCAAAGGTCGCCGGCCGTGCTCGCCGATGAGGGCGTGTAGCCTGCCAAAGCCGAAAAGCTCGTTTTGGGGGCTTTGGGCTTCGGTGATTCCGTCGGAGTAGAGGATGAGCCGATCGCCCTTCGAGAGGCGGGTGGAGTGCTGGGTGAAGCGCTGTTCGGCAAAAAAACCGATGGGCGGTTCGCCGCTGTCGAGCGTCTCTAAACCGTTTTCTCGCAGGACGACAGGGGGAGGGTGCCCGGCGCGGACCCAATCCATGGTCTCTCGCCCTCGGTCGATCACCGCGTAGAATAAGGTGAAGTAGGTGTCGGTGGGCGGCTCGAAGGGGAAGCGCTCGTTGAGAAACTCAGCGACCTTTTGGGGCGATTCCAGGTCATCGTGGCCAAAGGTGCTCATTTCGAAGCAGCGGGGAGTGTACGCCATGCGAGGTCGCAAGATGTTCCCGAGGGACACGGCAAAAAGAGCCGACGCGATGCCGTGGCCCGCGACGTCGAAGGCGTAGACGCTCACCCGCTCGTCGTCCAGGTGATAGACGTTAAAGAGATCGCCGCCTATGTACGTGCTTGGACGAAAGATCCAGGCGATATCCACCAAGGGGCCCTTGGTGCTCGCCGGCAACATGCTGTTGAGGGTCATTCGGGCCTGTTTCAGACCGACCTCGAGCCGCTGGTTGGTCTCCTCCAGAGAGTGCTGGAGCGAGATCAGCCTCTGGCCGGCTTGGATACGGACTTTGAGCACATCGCGATCAAAAGGTTTTGTGACATAGTCGTCAGCGCCGGCCTCGATGCCCTCCACGATGTGCCGGCTTTGGCCCTTGATGGTGCACAAGATGATGTAGGTGTAGCGGGCTTTGTGGAGGCCGCGGATGCGAGCGACGAGCTCGGGGCCTTGGAGCCCGGGCATGAGCCAGTCAGACAGCACGATGTCAAAGTCGGTCTGGGCGACCATCTCAAGCGCCGACTGCCCATCCGCGGCGGTGGCACACTCATACCCCCAGGACCGGAGATATATGCAGAGCAGATCGCGTGTCGGTTCATCATCATCCACGATGAGAATATTCATGACCGCAAAGTTGAGTTTGAACAGGCAGTTGTCAATTGCGAACCGATGACCCTGGCGCTTCGCGTGCCCGTACAATCGTTTACCATGGCAACGCCCCCCGCTGCTTCAGATATAACGGTGTCTTGACTTGAAGCTTTTCAAAATTACCTTGCCTCGTAAGTCTTCATCGCACGACTCGGAAAGTTTCGCATTCTCCATGGCGTTTCGTGGCTGTCGGAGACTTGTGACGGATCAAACCAGCCAATGGAATAGCTGGGCAAGTAGTTTTAAGAAGGGGGCTTTGGAAATGAAGTCGAATTCAATGATGAAGCGATTTTTACCCTGGGCCATTTTTGCCATGTTTCCGGGATGCCATCCCGGCGTTCCCGACGAGCACACTAGTCTGATCGAAGATCCCGGTGAGGATCCGGGGCCTCCTCCCGAGCCGATGACGCTCATGTGGCTGCATCAAAGCACGGGCAACCGCATCCTCGACGGTGGGCTTCGAGACGCGCTGGAGAAGAACAAAATAGAGTTCTACGATATCGACCATTTGGAGGCCGATGTAGACGGCTATGTGATAGGTGAGCACACCGATCCCAAGGATTTTCCGACCAACTTCAACACGCCCAAGTACTTCGAGGTCCTTGTGACGTGGGAGCTCGACGGGGATGAATCGCAGCACGATATCGTAATGTTCAAGAGCTGTTACCCAGCTTCAGATATTGAAAGTGACGAAGAGCTCGAGCAATACAAGACATGGTACGCGTCGCTCCTGCCCACTTTCCGCGCTCACCCGGATGTCTTGTTCGTCGCGATGTCCACGCCGCCGCGGGTCAAAGCCAAGACGACCCCCGAGATCGCGGCCAGGGCGCGAGCGTGGTCCGAGTGGATAACCACCGAGTACGCACAGGATTTGAAAAACGTACATGTTTTCGACCTCTTCGACGCGCTGGCTGTGCGCGAAGGTCATCCCGACGAGAACACGCTGGTGCCCCAGTTCGCTCACAGCAGGACCGACTCTCATCCCAGCGGCAAAGGAGGGGCGGCTGTCACGAGACTCTTTATTCCGTGGCTCAACCGGGCCGTGCGCGAATCGGGTTTTGTATCGGATTGAGTATTTAAATAGAAAAATTTTTACCGCCATGACGCATGGCACAAAAGAGGAGAACACGCCATGGGATTTACAAGAAGCATGAAGAAGTTGAGGCTCTGGGGGCTCGTCGTCTCAATTGGGGTCGCCGTGACAGGTCTTGGTTGCGAGGACGACAACGGCGATGAGAAAGAAAAATCCACGGTGACCGAGAACGGGACCGGGGAAGGAGAAGGGACCGGCGAGGGCACCGAAACCGCGACACAGACAGACACCGACACGGCAACCGAGGCAGACACCGGAACCGAAACGACGACCGACACGACCACGCAGACCGATACGGAGCCCGAGCCTTCGACGGACGACCCCATGGAAGGGCAGATAAACACTGTCATTTTGCACCACAGTGTCGGTAGAAAGATGTGGGGGACCGGTTGGGGTACCGGGCACGCGGTCGAGGAGTGGTTTGCCCAGCACAACGCCGATAACGCCACCACCTATCAAATAGCCGAGCTTTACTTTCCGACGATGAACTACTTCGAGCGCAACGATCCCTACGACTATTGGAAGCTTTGGATAGACAAAGCGGGAGCAGATCCGCCGTACCAGCAGCAGCCCGACCTCGACGCGATCACTGCGGAGTACGACGTGGTCGTCTTGAAACACTGCTACAGCACATCCGAGATGGTTCCGGACGACGAGGACCCGCGCGTGGACTCAGAGGTTCGCACCCTCGCAAATTTCAAGCTGCAGTACGAAGCGCTCAAGGGGAAGCTTCACGCGTATACACAGACGAGGTTTCTCGTCTGGACGCTCCCGGCGCACGTCATCGCCAGGACGGACGAGCAGCAAGCTCAAATCGCGACCGAGTTCGCAGCCTGGGTCAAGGAAGACTGGGATGACTTCGGTGACAATATCTACCTATGGGACTTCAGGCAGCTGGAGACCGACGGAGGTCTCTATCTCCCAGACGAACGTTCGGCCGCCAAAGATGAAGCGGTGCCCGATGACTCCCACCCCAGCTGGGAGTTTGCAAGTCAAACATATTCCCTTTTAACCCAGCGCATCGTCGACGTCATCGAGGGTCGAGGAGACGTCGGCGACATAACCGGCAAGTGGCAATAAGAATAAAAACAAAATTCTACTCCCTAAGGTCCCTTTAGTCCCTAAGGTCCCTTTAGTCCCTAAGGTCCCTTTAGTCCCTAAGGTCCTTCTGACCTCTCCCCACCCCACCCCAACTGTCACCCCATGTGCCGAATTGTAATAATTTAAAACTGAGAAATAAAATACGCACCAGTGTTGAACCCTCCGGCCGGACGTCGTACCCCCTCAGGAATAGCCTGTGTATACATGCAGGCGAAAAACCATGCAGAAACTGGTGCTGCCGGAAGGCGCCCCACAAGAAGGACAAAAAGAAAACATGACAAAGGCTGCCTTGTCGATCATCGCCCTGGCTTGGGTGCTTTTCGCTGTCGATGGACACGCGACCAACCAAGAGCTCGTTCACAAGTTCCCCTCTTCGCACGTCACCGTACACTACTACTGTTGGCACTGCGACGAAAGCGTCGAACAGCACGTCTCGGATGTCGCTTCGATGATCAACTTCGGTCCGGTGCGAGCTTTCGAAGATTTTCACCCCGAAGAGACGGTGAACCTCCAGTACGAGGTCTATCAGTACGTTCAGGTGCTGTCTTTCAACGGGCTGGCCGAAAACGGCAAAGAGGTGCTCGAGCAGATCGAGACGTTCTGCGCCCAGAGGGGTTACGACGTGGAGGAGATGTTTTTGCACTGGAGCGAGCCGGCCCACTTCAGCCGTTACGGTGCGACGGTCCGGTTTGACGGTCAGCGAAACATCTTGACGCTTCAGGACGGATCGACCCGCATCATCGAGAACGATCGCGCCATGTCGATGGTCTGGACCGACTTCTACTACGTTTTCGACTGGCAATCCGAGGCTTGGCGGGAGTTCATCAAGTGGCGGACCGAGTTCTTGCTGCGGGACCGCGGCGGATATGCGTTCGACGGGATCTTTCTGGATGTGTACGTCGCTCCCATCACCGAGGCTTTCCCGGGTTGGATATCGGGTGGCGGGCTCGTGGAGTTCGATGGTCGCAATCCCCGGGAGATCAACCAAGACGGCGATGACGTCGGGCTGCTCGCCGACGCTGTCACCGATATCAAAACGGCTCACCCCGAGGCGGTGATAATCCCCAACGCCGGCTCCAGGTTTATGGATTGGGCCGTCGAGGTCATGGAGGCGGGGGACGGGGTCATCACCGAGATGCTCAACTATCCTGGCGGCTTGGCCTGGCGCGAGTCGTGGGAGACCGCCATCTCCCTGGCCGCGCAGAAGAAGTACACGACGATCTATTCATACTGGGACAAGGAACCAGCGGATTTTCCTCCGGGAATTTACGAGTCGAAGAGAGAGCGCACCCACCTGCACAACGCCGCGTGGTACTGGATGGCCTACGTGCCCGGATGGGTCTCTTTCAGCGCCTCGGAGCACTGCTGCGAGGTGGTCGATCACTGGGCCCCGGTGATGGAGGCCGATATCGGTTCGCCTCTTGGAGATCCGGTCATGGTTGACAACGGCTTTCTCGACGGGGGGAGCTTTTACTGGGAGATGTGGGCGCGGCAGTACACCAAGGCCACGGTCTACTTTCGCGGCAACAATGCCTGGCAAGCGCATGAGGGTCACCAAAACGGGAGCTCTATAGGCTTGGGTGAGAACACGGCCGTCACCTTTTCGATCCCCGAAGGGATGCAGCTTCTAAGGGGTGACGGCACCTGGACCCAAGCTCCGCGCGCCATCGAGCACATGGACGGCTTCGGGTTCGTCCTGCGAACCCCGGAGCAAGCCGAGCTGCCCGAGGGCGGCGGTGCGGTCACCGAGCCCGATCTGGATGAAGAAGACTCAGGCGAGACACAAGACACCGAAGGTAGTGACGAAGAAGACGAGGACTCCGGCGAAGAAGGCGAGGGCACAGATCCCCAAGACGACACCTCCGGGCAGGGTCCTGACGAAGATGCAACCGATGCAACCGATGAAACCGATGAAACCGATGAAACCGACGAAACCGACGGTGCCAGAGGTTCGTTCGGTTTCGAAGGCAAGGGTCCCCTCAATCCTTTTGAGATGGACGGCGCGCCAAAAAGCGATTTGGACCCCGAACAAGAGCCCACAAAAGATTCGACCGGCCTCGAAGATGAGGCCAATGGCAGCTGTTCCTTCGCAAACGGCGCCAAGCCCGCGGCGTCGAGCACCATCGTTCAAACTCTGCTCAGATTCTTCCTAGAATAAAAACGACTTTTCTACGTAACGTGGTTATTTCAACTACGTACCCGCTCCTTAAACAACTGAAAGACGGAACCGGAATTAGATGTCGTCGGAAGTGGGGAAAACTGCGGCTCACGCCATGATCTACGCCGTCGGCGTCATCCTCGAGCGGGCGGCGAGCTTCGTGATGTTGCCCATCTACACGAGTTACCTGAGCACTGAGGATTACGGGACCATCGAGCTGCTCATGATGACCACCGACGTCTTCGCCTTGGTGGCCGGGGTCGGGATCAGCATGGCGATCTTTCGCTTCTACTATCAAAAAGAAGATCCGCTCTGGCGCAAGGAGGTGGTCTCCACCGCGGTGACACTGCTCGTCGGCTTCTACTTGGTCGCGAGCTTGGTGGGGAGCGCGTTTTCGAGCCATTTTGCCCAGCTCGTGTTGGAGCCGAGCGAAAAAAACACCTATTATTTTCAGCTGTCGTTTGTCTCCTTTTTCTTGCAATCGTTTGTTTTGTTGCCGCTCGTGTTCATTCGCGCGCAGCAAAAACCCAAGCTCTTTGTCACGGTGAGTGTCGTGAAGCTCGTCATGCAGCTCACGCTCAATGTGGTGCTCATCGTGTTTTTGGGATATCGGGTGCTCGGCGTGCTCTACAGCTCCATCATCACATTGGCAACGGTGGGATTGGTGCTCGTCATTTACACCTACAAGGAGGTCGGGTTCCACTTTACGAGGCCCATGGCCCGGGCCCTGCTCGTTTACGGGGCGCCTTTTCTGCTTGCGAATCTCGGTGACTTCGTTTTGACATTCTCGGATAGGTATTTCCTCAAGATCTACACCGATCTGGGCACCGTCGGGGTGTACTCTTTGGGGTACAAAATCGGTTTCGTGCTGTGGGCCATCGCGGCGCAGCCGATCAACAGCACCTGGGGGCCTCGGCGTTTCGAGGTCGCCGAGCACAAAGACGCCCCCCACATCAACAAGAAGGTCTTTTTGATCTACAACTTCGTCTTGATAAGCGTGGGCCTCGGGTTTTCGCTGTTTTCTCTCGATCTGTTTCGTATCATGTCGGCCCCCGAGTTTCATGCGGCCTACAAGATCGTGCCGCTGGTCGTGGTGGCCTACCTCATTCAAGCCTGGACCTCTTTTGGAAACTTCGGGATCCA
>JAABTR010000695.1 GCA_011389755.1 Deltaproteobacteria bacterium
TGGCCCCGGCTCCTTCGAAGAGGCTCTTCGAGCTCAGCCCGGCGGCGGAGTTCCTCGCGGGTGTCGGGCTCTACCGTGAGGCGGCGCAGATCCTCGAGCAGGCGGAAAAACAAGGGACAATCGACGCCCTCCCCGCAGACTGGATCTCCTACTACAACGCCCTGGACGCTCCGCACTACGCCGTCGCAAGGGCCGCCGAAGATCTCGGCTGGCCTCCTGCTGCCGGTGATATCTGGCGGGCCAAGGCGGCATACCCCCGCCCCTTCTCGACCATCGTCCGACGCGTCGAGCGAAGCCACGAGCTCCCCACCGATCTCATCTATGCCATCGCCCGTAAGGAGAGCATGTTCGATCCCAAGGCGGTCTCGTGGGTCGGGGCCATGGGGCTGATGCAGATGATGCCCAGGACCTATGAAGCCAACCGCAAGCGCGCCGGCTTGCCCCCGCTGGAGCCGGACAAGCTCCCCACCCCGGAGCACTCCCTAAAAGCAGCCGGATTCGAGCTCGCGTACCTCATGAGACGCTTCGGCGGCTCGCTCCCCCTCGCCATAATGGGCTACAACGCCGGCCCAGGTGCGGTCGACCGCTGGCTGGAGAGATCCGGGGGGCTGCCGCTCGACCTCTTTGTGGAGAAAGCCGGATTCACCCAGACCCGAAACTACGTCAAACGGGTCATCCAGAATCTCGTTCGCTACCGGCAGCTCGAGGGGCTCGAGCCACCGACCCTGCCAAAGGTCGCATCGGTCAGCGAGGACAAGAACTAAGGGCGGGAATCAAAGGAAACCTCGTCGAGGCTCGCGCCGTAGATTCTGCCTTTGAGATCGGAATCCAGGCTCCCCGCTCGGACCCGCCGAAGCGTGACGCGGGCCTCGCAGGTCTCGTCTTCCCGCTCGGTCCAAGGCTTGATGGCGCCGGGCGGCACCTGATGAGCCCCGTTGTCGGCGATCTCTTTTCCTCCGACCGTGGGGTAGTCGTGGATGCACTCCCCCTCGATCAAAACCTCGATCTCTCCTTCGGCGTTGTCCTGCCAGGCGATGTCGAGGACATCAGTCCGGGAAAAGGACGTTTGGCTCTGGGGCGCGGTGATGGAGACCGGCAGGGGCGTGCCCGTGGTGCTCTCGTAGGGAGCCTCGTCAGCCCGGCTGAACACGAAGTCGTAGCTGCCGGCCACCGGGACTGTCGAGTGGTAGTACTTCGGGTTGGTCCCCGTCTCTGAAAGCCGCACGCCGTTGACGGTGACTTCGTCCCCGCAGGTGCCGAGGGTCAGGTAGGTCCCCCCGGCCCGTTCACCCGTCCAAAACGTGGCTCGGGCCGAGACGGTGTCGGCGCTTCGAACGACCTCGTACTCCACGTAAATCCCGTCCGTCTTGATGTTGCAGGAATCCTCTTCAGGGAAACAACCGGCGCCAAGCAGCGTCGAGATGACGGCCAATTTTACATACAGCGGCTTCTTCATAGTTCCTTCTTCCTCGGCCTTCGTCCCCTCCTCGCTCGCGTTTCACACGAGCGAGGGTTTGCCCGCACATCTCTCATACATAGGAATGCCAAAAGCGTGCCAATTAATTTTTTCTTTAATTACAAATGTTTAATAAACACGGCAAAAAACCGAGCGTGGCAAATATGTCACACCACCTCTGCAGCGCTGACATGCCGATCGCGATAGATCTTATGCTGCCGGAGAATGCTCAGATCGTCTCGAAGCTCTCAGCGACGACCCAGCCGTCCCGGCCCTGGGCGTCGTGGATGCGGATCCACCCTCGTTGCCTGTCGAGGACCTCCACCCGCGCTCCCTCGATGAGCTCGAACCGCTTGACCTGGCTGTCAGGGCCTTCCACCACCCAGACCTGATCCTCCGAGACGACGATGGCTTCGTTCAAGGACCGGTGTTGGTTCCACTTACCGGCCACCACAGCTGCGCTGAGCACGGCCAAGAGGGCTAAAACGCCGGCGAGGACACCCAGGGTCATCCGGGGCAGATCCGCCCTCAAAAAACGCCGGACCAACAAGACCGCGAAGAGGCCCAGGTGAAACAACAAGAAGATGATCGCCGCGCTGCGGGACGTAAAGCGGTCGAGGACGGCGCGCCAGGCCGTCACCTCGGGTGCGATATCCGCGTCATGTCCGCGCCCCGAGGCCCCCCTCGCGATGAACTCTCGAACCTCCCCCAGATTGTACAGCGCATCTTCGTGTCCGGGGTCTAGGCGCAGCGCTCTTTCGTACATGAGCACCGCGCGGCCCAAGCGCCCCAGGCGAGCCTGGGCCGTGCCCCAGTTGTAGTAGACATCCGCGTCGCTTACGCCCAATTCATCGAGCTCGGCGTAGAGCTCGGACGCCTTTTGGTATTCGCCGTTCCAAAATGCGTTGTTGGCCTTCTCGAACACGCCGCTGAGTGACTCGGCGCTCACGAGCGCGGGCGCCACCAGACACAGGCACAAGGCGGCAATGTATACAAGTCCCCGACCCCTCATGGTCCCTCCACCGCTGTCACTTTTACCTTGGCCATCTCGCTCACGAGCTCGGCCAACCTGGCCCCGGACTGCCTGCGCTGGGTTTGCGAGGCGGCGCTGCGGGCAAACCGCGCGAAATCCCAAGCTTCCAGCTCGGCCACAACCGCCTCGGACTGAGACTCTGAAAACCCGCGGTGGTGAAGCCGCGCGCGCAGCTCGGCCATGGTGTCTCCGGCCACAGGCGTCTCCAGGCGATCCTCCAAAAAACCGATCAGGATCTTATGCAACCCCCCGAAGTAAGCGTCCCCGTCCAGCTCGTCCGACTTTTTCTCGAGCTCGGCCAACCTGCGCAGCGCTTTGTTGTCCGCTCGCCTCGATCGCCCCTTGACCTCCGCCTCAGCGAGCCGTCTTCGGGCGCGCGAGCCAAAAAAGATACCGAAGTAAACGAACGGCCCCAAGAGCGCGAGGCCCCAAAACCACACCGTGGCCATGGCGAGTCTGCCGCTGTCTTGCCGCAGCTCAGCCCGGGACACGATGGAGCGCAGCTTTCGGTTGAGCCGCTCTTCACCCGTGGGGCCGACCGATTCGGGCTGCTCCTTTGGGCCTGATGACACGGCGCCGGCCCGCGCCGCGCCGGGGGTCACGGTTATCTCGACCGCAGCGGACCGCTCGGTGACGTAGCGGTTTTCAACCGGGTCGAAGTAGCTCCACTCGATCTCCGGAAGCCGGTGCGTCCCCGGCTCCGTGGCGATCATGAGGACCTTGACCTTCCGGGTGCCGGTCACCACTGTTCCGTGCGCCGACACCTGCGCGTCGCTCTCGGGCGCGTAAGTCTTAAAACCACTGAGCTCTCCGAGGTCCGGGAGCACCAGGCTGCGCAGGTTGCCTTCTCCCGTGACGGTCATGGTCACGGTCACCGGCTCGCCCACCTTGACCTGTGTGTTGTCCACCGAGACGCCAAACTCGAAGCGCCCCACGTTGGCCTGGTCGAAGCCCGCGGGTTGATCTTTCTCGGGTAACGGCGCCACCTCGATGGTGACAGGTGCCGAGGTCCGCGCGACCCTCTTGCCGCTCGAGAAGAACCCCCGGCCCACCACGAACTCCGCCACGGCAGGCTCGATGGTGAGCGTGCCGGGCTTGATGGGAAAGAGCGCCATGCGCCGCATGAGCACTCGGGCGAAGGGGCGGCCGTTTATCATGACCTGATCGGTGCCGACCCGCCTGTTGGCCGGGAGCAGGTTCTCCACCCAAAACCCCTCGGTCCCCGGCTCCCGGGTCACGTCCAGATCGGCCACGTTGCGCGCCGCATAGGCCACGACCTCGACGACGATCTTCTCGCCGACGACCGCCTCGTCTTTCG
>JAABTR010000696.1 GCA_011389755.1 Deltaproteobacteria bacterium
GCGGCACTGCCACCTCCATCTTCGTGGCTCGCTCTATCCGCAAGCACGCCCAGCGAGCGCTCGAGCTCGACCCCGCTGTCGCCTGCGGCGGGCCGTACCGGGTTTTGGGCAGGTACTATCACAAGCTGCCCGGCCTGCTCGGCGGTGACGACGAGCTCTCAAAAAAGCTCCTCACACAGGGGGTCAAGCGCTGCCCGTCAGATCCCATGGGGCGCCTCTTCTTGGCCGAAACCCTCCACGCGCTTGATGAAGACACCGAAGCCGGGCGCCAGTGCCGCTGGATCTTGTCCCACCTCCCCGCGAGCTCTTTGACGCCAAAGCAAAAAGAGGCGAAACATGGGGCCAAGGCTTTGCTCAAGGAAATGAACATCCCCGTCAAAAAAGTCGCCGACGGGACCCCCTAGCCGGCCGACACACCTCGAGAGCCATGTGTTACATTGGGGTGAGATCCGCATCGGGCCGCACATGAGAAAACAGAGGCGATGGCGACGAGAAAAACAACCTACGACGTAGACAGCCTGGAAAATAGAGATCCGGCCTTCGTCCGCAAGATTGTCCAACGTCTAAGGCCCGTCTTCTGGCCCTACTTTCGGCCTGACATCGAAGGGCTCGAGCACATCCCGAAAGGGCCGGTCATCTTCGTGGGCAACCACAACGGCGCCATGCTCATGCCCGACCTCATCGTAGTGGGCATCGCCCTGTACGAACACCGGGGCATCGAGGGTCTACCTTACGGGCTCGCCCATCGGCTCGGTATTCGGCTGCCCCTTCTTCATTCGACGCTGTCGCGTCTGGGCGGGGTCCGCGGAACGCGGGAAAACGGACTCAGGCTGCTCGCCGCTCAAAAAAGCCTGCTCATCTACCCCGGTGGGGAGCTCGACTCCATGCGCGCCTTTAGAGACAGGCATCGCGTGATGCTGGGCCACAGGCGCGGCTACGTGAGACTGGCCATGCAGACCGGGGCGCCCATCGTGCCGGTGGTGGTCGACGGCGCCCATGAGACCTTGATCATCCTGCGCAGCGGGCGCAGGCTCGCCAAAAAGCTGCGCCTCGATGAGCTCCTCGAGCTCAAGGTGTGGCCCGTCTCCTTGAGCTTTCCGTGGGGGCTGTGGGTCGGGGTGCCACCCCCGCACCTGCCGCTGCCCACCAAGATGCATGTTCGGTTCCTCGAACCTATCCGGGTGACCCAGTCGGGGCCCGACGACGCCGACCAAGAAGTGACCGTCGAGCAGGCACACGCGCGCGTCCATCTGGCCATGGAATCGGCGCTCGAAGAAATGAGCCGACAAAGACGCCGCGCGAGGCGCCTGCGCCGCACCAAAAAAAGGAACGTGTCATGAAGCTGATCGTGCTGCCCGGCATGGACGGGACCGGAATACTGCTCGAACCCTTCGCGCGCGAAGCGGAAAAGCTCGGCTCGCCCTGCCGAATCTTGAGCTACCCCACAGCGCGTTTCTTGAGCTACGAAGAGCTGCTCGATGAGATCGTGATCCCCTCGCTGCCCGAGGACGACTTCGCGGTGGTGGCCGAGTCGTTCTCCGGACCGCTGGGGCTCGCCCTCGCCCAGAGAGCGCTGCCCAACTTGCGAGGCCTGATTTTGGTCGCCACGTTTGCCGAGCCCCCCGAATCGCTGCTTCTGCGCCTCTCCTCGATTTTGCCAGTCGGTTGGATTCTCTCGATGCCGATACCGTGCTTTATGACCCACAAGATGATGCTCGGAAGCTTCAACCCAGCCGGCCCGGGCACCTCGATCTGTGAAGTGGCCAGGCTGGTGACCCCGGATGTCATCGCCAGCCGCCTCGAGGCGGTGAGAAAACTCAAGCTCGAGCCGGGGCACATCCGGGTGCCGGGGCTTTATATCCGCGCCGGGCAAGACGGTCTTTTGCCCTCAACCGTCATCGAGGGAGTTCGCCGACTGGTGCCCGACCTCACCGAGGTCGTCATCCGCGGGCCTCATCTGGTCTTGTCCACCGCCCCCGAGTCCTGCGCCGCGGCCTGCGCGAATTTCATAGGCGGCATCGACACCGCGAAAAACCTCCAAGGTTCCCACCGGCCTGTGCACACGGCGGCATCGAAGCGGCCCGGTCTCGAGGGTCCGAAACGATAGCTGTTATCGGCCCCGGCGAGTTTTCTAGATATCGGCCGTGCACCACATGGCTCGGACGCTACAATAAAAGTGACGGTAGATGAACTCGACAAACCACCCGCGCTGGAAGGGATGATCATGTCTCGTACCAATGAATTTAAGGCCCAAAGTGAGTCGTTCGAGAGAATAGACGCGGCGATAACCGCCCTCGATTCCCTGCTCCAGGACGTGGACAAGAGTCGTGAGGCATGCTCCAGCCTGACCGAAGCGGAACGCAGGTACCGAAAAATTGCATCCGGTCTCAAAGACAGCGTCGACGAGGCGATCGCCTCTTGCACAGACGAGTGGGACCAGCACGGGCTGGACAGCTCATTCTTTCTCAGGAATGAAAAGATCGAGGAAGACACCTTTACTTATGTCATCCGCTTCATCCACCCCGTCTACGAACACCTCTGGCTCACCACCTCGGACGGTCACAACGTGTGCGAAGAGCTGATGCCTTTCCTCGAGATAACGCTCGAGTATTCAAAGTACGCCTCACAGGTCAAGATCACCACCATGCAGCTCGAGACGACCTTTCACCTGCCTGAGATGCGCGCGTCGATCCGCTCCAGCCAGGAAGACCTCGAGGTGATCAAGCAAGAGGCTCAGCGGATCAACAGCTGCATCGCGGCCGCCGTCGACACTCAGGAAAAGGTGGTCGGCGCCGTTGAGCGCTTCTCGAGCGACAAAGAGCTCAAGTTCGAAAAGAAGGGCGATGTCCCAATAAGGCCCCAAACTTCCAAGTCGTCACCCCCTCAAGCGGCCGCAAAGAAGTCCCTGACTCCAAAACCGGAACCGAAACCGAAACAGGAACCGGAGCCGGAGCCGGAGCCGGAACAAAAGAAGTCTGCGAAAGATAAGGCCGTCAAGAGCGACGAAGTCTTCGATTTAGACGATGAGCTCGACAGCATGGCAGGGGATCTCGACAACATAGACAACGAAGAAGAACAATCCGACACCCTCCCCGGCGTCGAGATTGAGCCCGGCGCCCAGGATCCCAAAGCGGATGACACCTCTGCCGGCGCCAAGGAAAAAACAAAATCCACCCCGACAGGGCGCTTCTCCACGATAACCCCGAAGAGCGACAAGTCTTCAAAGTCCATTCCACCGAGGCGCTTGTCCACCTTGAACCCGCGCCGCAGCTAAGGGCTCGCCCGCCTCCACGTTCATAATTCGCCATCTATTCTTGAGCGAACCCTAAAGCCCGACCCTTGGCCGAAAATGAGCGCGGGGCGACTTGCGTTTTTTCTGCGGGGGATTACTAGTGCTCTTGCTCCGATAATTAAGCAAGCGAGGCAGAGATCCGGAAGGCCTGGGACTTCACGCCTGTGGCGTGTTTTGTCTTATGTCTCGCATGTACAAGACCAAAAAGGAGTGGGGGACATGTTCAAAAAATTGGTTTTTGTAACATTCATTTTGGCGGCGTCCATCTCGATGAAACCGGCAGTCGCTCATGTAAACGGCGACAAAGTCGGCGTTTTGTTCTTGCACATGGGCAACGATGCCGAGTACAAATTCGACTGGTACGTCCAATTCATGAACAATCTGTTTGATATTTTCACGCCGGGCTTCTTTGCGGGCGGCGAGCTCGAAGGGAAGGATTGCTACACGCTGATCCACTATGCCAATGAAGCCGAGGCCGCCGTCTGCGGTGTGCCGCTGGGCACTCCCATCGATG
>JAABTR010000697.1 GCA_011389755.1 Deltaproteobacteria bacterium
GGGCAACTCCCAAAAAAAGGTTCCTCGCTTTTGATAACGAAAACTTACGGAACTCGATTTCCGTAGTCTCCTTTGTCTATCTTCATACAGGAGTTGAAATGTCTACTATCGCCGGTAGGTTTGTCAATATAAGAAAAAAACCACTCCCAATAAATTTTTTCACAAATTCCGGAATCCCAACTCCAATTTTCTATTAACCTCTTTCAATCCCTTGCTTTTTAAAAAAACAACCCAATTTCAGGCATTCGAATTCCTGTTTTCCGGAACACATAGCGCTCCCCCAGCTCCGTCATTATATTCCTGCGGTGACCGTAGAATCGAGCTTCCAGGAGTTGCTGATGTTCGCTCAAAAGTTCTTCGCGTTTGGAGTCGTCGGCCTGGTCGCCACCGGCTGCCTGCCGTACCTTTACAACGAACGCGCGCCGGCCCTCATCGAGAATATCGACATCGATCAGACGCTGCGGGTCGCCGAGGTGGAGCTGCTGGAGCTGGACAGCGGCTTTGACGTGCTCACCATCTGGGCGATTCGCGATCAGAAGATCACGCCGTCCCAGGCGAGCCGCATCAACGATCTCTACCTGAAACATATCGACCAGGTCGACGCCGACGATCTCCGCGCCGACCAGTTCGGAGTCTGGCACTTCACCTGGGCCATCTCGAACCTGTATCGCTTCGGAGACGACGAGGTCAAAGCCGCGCTCGAGCCCGCCTACCGCGACGCCCTCGAGCGCGTCGAGACCGTCGATCGGGAGTTCGCCGTGGAGCACGTCAAGGGCACGCGGATGTACACCGGTCTGGCCCACATCGGAGGCAAGTCCTACGCCCGCGACCACGTGGTCGCGCCGGGCAACGAGGACTACCTGCAGTCTTTCGAGCAGTATAAAAGAGAGAGACAAGAATAGTTCGCCCCGTTCGCCTCAAAACCCGACCAAGGCATCCCAAACGAAATGCGCGATCGCGTTTGTGCGGAAAAGGGCCTCTTGCGTCTGCGCACGAGACCCGAACAAAACCCGCGCTATACTTTTTTAAAAACCTTATGGAAACCCGATGAAACACCCTGAAAAAGAACTCTCAAAGGCGATCGATGACTGCAGCAAGGTGCTGATCTGCATCAAGGGGTCTCCAGATCCAGACGCTATCGCCGCCGCCTTCGCGCTCAAGATTCTCTGCGAAAAGCACGGCAAAAGAGCCCGGATGGTCGCGACTGAGCAGCTGTCTTTGCACCAAAACAAACTCTTCGTAAGACGTCTTTTTTTGCCCCTCGAGTTCGCAGACAGCTTCAACAAGCACCTCGACTGGGCCGACTCCTACGCCGTCGTCGATCACGCCTCGGCCGAGGTCGAAGGGATATCGGACAAGCTCCCGTGCTGTGTTCACATCGATCACCACGCAAAAACACAGGCGACTTTTCCTATATCCATGCGCTGGTGCAACCCCCACGTGGGCTCCGCTTCGACGCTGCTGTCGGTGCTGTTGGCCCGCGGCTACAGAGACCTGGGCATCTCGAGCGACGAGATGACGCGGATGTCCACAGCTTTGCTATTCGGCATCCAGACAGACACGGACAAGTACGCGCTCGCGACCAAGGACGACTACGAAGCCATCGAGTTCTTGTCCCAGTTCGCGAGCGCCGCGATCCTGAGAAAGCTCTCGGGGGTGCCACTGGGCAGGAGGACAGCAGCCAGACTGCAAACGGCGGAGCGCAACAAGAAAATCTACAGGGGGTGGTTGATTACGAACGTGGGCTTCGTTCCGGCAAAATGCCGGGACGACATCGCGATTATCGCGGACTTCCTCTTGCGCCGGGAGGATGTGACCATGGTCGTGGTTTTTGCCCTGATACGAAATGACCGCAAGAAGAAGCTCACCCTGGACGCGTCGGTCCGCAGCAAAGATAGGGCGCTCAAGCTGACTCCCCTCATCCGCAGGGTCGCCGCTGACGGCGGCGGGCGCAAGTCCAAAGGCGCCTACCAGGTCAACCTGGACTACTTCTTCGATTTCTCGGACATGGCCTTCTTGTGGGAGTTTGTGGAGAGAGCGACCCTGGAGAAGCTGCAGCGCACCAGGGATTTCACTTACAAGGTCAGGCTCCAGAGCGTCCTCGAAGACGCCAAAGACGCGGCCATGAATGTCATAACCGGTCTGAAGAACTCGCTGCCGGCCGAACTGAGAGGCCCACTGACGGCGGGGCTGTGGAGCTCTTTAAAAAAAGCGAAAGAAAACGCGACGTCATCTTACAGGAAGAAAAAGACATGAGTTGACACCCATGCGACCGCCAAGAAGCCTGCTCCACTTTTAAACACGAAAAACTAAATTACAACAGCAACATACTATTTATTCACACGATCTCATTTGGCTTTTGTGTTGCTTTTGTTTCACTTGTCTGCTATTTCACCGGACGTTTTCGGTTGCCTGTAACTATGGCAATTTTATAGAAAACAACATTTTTATAACAGAGTCAAAAAGGAGTTAAAAATGAGACTAAAACTGTTTATCATCGGTATTTTTGCAACCATTTCTTCTGCCGCCTTTGCAAACTTCGATTGGGGCAGCGACTGCAGCACCGGCCAAGGCCAGTTCGAGCAGAAGATCGCCGAGCGCGACGCCGTGGTCATCGGCGAGATCCCGGTTAACAAGGCGAACGTGGTCATCGACCTGACGAGCGCCGAAGATGTGGACATTCAGCTCTTCGACAAGGCCACGGGCAAGGCGATCGTCGCCTGGCCAAAGGGGCTCATCTCCAGCGCAGACGCCCGCAAGACCACCTACCGCGGTGTGACGTACGAATACAGCGGCTACAACGGGGTCGACGGCAACAGCGGCAACGAATTCATCCGCATAAACGGGGTGACGAACCGCGCGCTCGTCATGAAGGCCTTCGGATATACCGCGGGCGACGCGATCGTCGAGTACGCGTTCGAGGCGACCAACACCTGCAACGAAAAGGGCAGCGGTTCTTTTACCCAAGGCATGTCGCGACATGAGATCGTCGAGATCGGCAAGATCGTCCGCGGCAAGGTCAACGTGGATATTTTCTTAAGCTCCGAGAGCGATCTGGACATCGAGCTCTTCGCCGGTGATAAGGCCCTCGTCGGATGGCCCAACGGCGAGCTGAGCGGCCCCAATAAACAGACCCTCGAGTACGAGGACATGACCATCGAGTGGAGCGGTTACGAAGGCCAAAACGGCAACTATGGCGACGAATACATCAAAATCCGCGGCAAGATCACCGAAGAGCTCACCATGAAAGCGTTTGCCTTCGAAGCCGGCCAGGCGATGGTCACCTACGAATTTGGCGTAGGCGCCGGCGATCTCTGCGGAACGCGGGGTACGGGCTCATGTCTCGACGGCTGGCTGTGCAAAGAGGGCGAAAATGGGGATCTGTCCGTGGACAAACCGGGTCAGTGCCACGGAGAGCTGTGGTGCGAATCGGACCTCACCGCAAAAAAAGACTGCGCCAACGCGATACACATCGCCGTCCCCGGAAAATGGACCTGCAAAGAATTCACCTGCGTTTGGGACACGCAGCTCAGCTGCCCTAACTTGGTGCCGCCTCACCCAAGCCTCTGTCCCGCAGGCTGGCAGACGACCACCGATGACCGCGGCTGCATGAAGTTTTTCTGTCCCAAAGACGGTGCGGCCGAAGGCGAGATGTGCGGCGGGTTCGCAGGCATCCAATGCCAAAAAGGCCTCAGCTGCCACATCACGGAGAGTTTCCCCGATGCTTCGGGCACGTGCCGCGACTACAGCGTCAATCAAGGTGATGAATGCAAAACCGACACCGACTGTGAAGAGGGGCTTTTG
>JAABTR010000698.1 GCA_011389755.1 Deltaproteobacteria bacterium
TGGCCGCCCTCGTTCCGAAGGCCGAGCTCGACGGCGAGATGAGCGACCAGCAGGTAGGGCTCCAGGCCAGGCTCATGAGCAAGGCGATGCGCAAGCTCGTCGGGGTCGCCCACAAGACCAACACGGCGGTCATCTTCATCAACCAGATCCGCCAAAAGATCGGCGTGTCGTTCGGGAGCCCCGAGACGACGACCGGAGGCAACGCCCTGAAATTCTATTCCACTGTCCGCGTCGACGTCCGCCGCATCGGCGCCATCAAAGAGGGCACCGTGCACATCGGCAACCAGACCCGGGCCAGGGTCGTCAAAAACAAGCTGGCCGCGCCGTTCAAAGAGGCCGAGTTCGAGATCCGCTTTGGGACCGGCATCTGCAAGACCGCGGAGATGCTCGACGCGGCGGTGGAAGCAGGCCTAGTGGACAAGTCCGGCTCCTACTTTTCCCTGGGAGACCTCCGCCTGGGCCAGGGGCGCAACAACGTCGTCGCCGCCATCGACGCCGACCCGCAGCTGCGACAGTCCCTCGAAAAAGCGTTCACCGACCCTGCCACGCCTGAACCCTTTCGAGCCGCTTGAGGTTGAAAGCGGGCGCCGCGCCTTGTCCGAGGGGGCCGAAACTTGTTAGAACCGCCGACATGACAGGCGCGCTTTTGCCCATCGAACAGATACGCGGTGAGTTCGAGATCGCTCGCGACCGAGGCCCTGTGGCCCTTTGTGCCCCCACCGGCTCGGGGAAGTCGACTCAGATCCCCAGGTGGTGCCGCTCTCGCGGGACGTGCCTCGTCATCGAGCCGCGCCGGGTGGCCTGCCGCGGCCTGGCCTCCCGGGTCGCACAGCTCGAAGGCTGCGAGCTGGGCCGCGAGGTGGGCTACTGCGTCAGAGACGACAACCGATCCTCGCGCGGGACGCGGATTCTCTTTGCGACCCCAGGGGTGGTGGTCCAGTGGATGGCGGCCCGGCAGATGCCCCCTTACGAGACCGTCGTGCTCGACGAGTTCCACGAGCGCAGCCTGGCCACCGATCTTCTGCTGGCGCTGCTCCTGGATCGCTTCGACGGTCGCCTGGTGGTGATGTCGGCCACCCTCGACGCAAAGAGGATCGCCCGGCACCTGCGAGGCCACCACATCCAAGGTCACGGCCGCACTTTCGAGGTGGACGCGCGCCACCTCCCCGGTGAAG
>JAABTR010000699.1 GCA_011389755.1 Deltaproteobacteria bacterium
GGGCGCACCGCCCCGGGGCTGTGTTACCGGCTCTGGAGCCCCGAGGCGGTGCTCGAGCCGACCACGCCCCCCGAAATTTACAGGGAGTCCCTCTCCGAGCTCGTGCTCGCGGCCGCGGCCTGCGATGCGAGAGTGGAAGACCTGCCCTTTCTCGACCGCCCAAAGGACTACGCCGTCGCCTCCGCCCGAGAAGATCTCACCGCCCTGGGCGCCCTCGACAGCTCCGGCGACATCAGGCCTCGGGGCCGGCGCATCTTCGGATTGCCCCTCGACGCGAACCTAGCAGGGCTGCTCGTGGAAGCCGAGCGGGAGGGCTGCCTGGAAGACGCCGTCGACCTCGTCGGGGCGCTCGCCGTGGGGCGCCCTCTATTCGAGCGCCCGGTGCGGCCGGAGGATCGAGACGACGATCCAAGGTCCCAGAAGTGCGACGCGGTGGCGCACATCCGCGCGCTGCGCGAGGGCGAGCCTGGCCGGCACGGGGTGTCGTCTTTCGTCTTGGCCGAGGCCCGCAGCATCCGCAAGCGCCTCCGAGAGGCGTTCGGGCTCTCGCAGCGCGTCCCGAAGGAGCCGATCGACAAATCTGCCCTGGTGCGCGCCGCGCTGGCCTCCGATCCCAAAGGGGCCTACGTGGCCCGTCGTCGCCGGGGCCGGGTCTATTGGGGCAACGGCGGCCCCGAGATCACCCTAGGACGCCAGAGCGCCGTCGACGAGAGCGAGGCCGACGCCGTCTATGTGCTGTCGAGCATGGCCCTGGGACAGGGTCATCGCGACAAGAACATCATCGCCACGTGCGCGATGCCGGTCCGCTTGGTCGAGCTGGCCGCGGCCAAACTGGGTGAGGAGACGGTGGAGCACTCCAGCGCCGCCGGGGGCTGCGTCACCGCCCGCGTCACCCGCACCTATGCCGGGCAGGTCATCGAGAAGCGCGAAGAGGTGCCGCTGGGGAAACTGGCGCGGCAAGCGGTCGCCGACCTGCTCTTGCGAGGCCGGCTGCAAAAAGGCGCGATCCGCGAGACCCGAAAGCGCCTGGACGCGGCGCGGATGCTCGAGGCCATGCGGCGGGCCGGGCTCGCTGGCGAACTGCTCGATCCGGGGCCGTGGGGGGGATCTGCGAAGGTCCCGACCCTCGAGGAATGGGTGTTACAAAGGCTCGAGGATCTCGGACTCGAATCGGGCCGCGATATCGCCCTTTTGTCTCCAGACGATTTTTTGGCTCCAGACCTGCCGGAGCCGACCCGCCGAGAAGTAGACCGTCTCTTCCCCACCGAGATCGCCCTGGGCGACGCCACCTACAGGTGCGAGTACGACATCGCCCACCGGGAGGTGATGCTCGTCAAGACCGCCGGAAACGCAAAGACCCCCCCGGCCCTCGCCACCCTGCCCGCCTTTCGGGGGTTTCTCGTCAAGGCCCGCCACCACTCCCGCCAGTGGACCCTACGGGAGCGCACGTAGCTCAGTAGCGAAACTGACATTGGAAGACGTCATAGAAGAAGGGAGATTCAAGGGCTTTTCCCGATGGCCCCCAATCCGGCCACGTTCTCTCCCTGCCCGGCAAAGATCATCGACGGGCGGACGCGGGGCGAGATAATCTCTGGTTGACTCAAATCGCGAGGCCACGCACCTCAACCTGGTGCCGCCTGGTCTGCACGACTGCCCCGCCTTCGATGGCATGAATCGCCCGGATCGGATCACGAGTCGTCAGCTCACCGATTTTCGCTCCCGCCTCCGTAAACCACTGCAACTTCTTACTCGTGAGCAGCCCAAATCCGGACTGCGATACCAGCAAGCGGCCTTGCTGAAAGACGTCGAGAAACGCCGCGAGCTTGGTCCGGTCCTCGACGACGTAGAGTCGCGTAGGCGTGAGGAAGTACGTGTACCGGCCCACGTCCAAGATCTCCATGGGGCAGGTGCCGATGTCGTAGACAATGAGCGGTCGTCCCTCACGAGAGAGCAGGATAACCTTGCCTGAATAGGTGGCCACATAGGCGTTTCCGTCGTCAGCAGCGAAGCTCGCCGCGTAGACCCAATCCTGGGGAGGGCCGCCCGTCATGGTGATCTCCAGTCGGAATCCGTCCATCTCGATCACGTGGTTTGGGCCCGTCCGCGCGAAGTACGTGACGTCGGACTCTTCAAACCCCAGGGTGTTCGGATCAACGCCGGTGAGCACCTCGAAGGCGTTGTTCAATGCCTTCATCTTCTCTACGGAGCAGGGATCGCCCGAGCTGCGGTCGGGGTGGTGAAGCAGCGCCAGCGCCCGGTACTTCTGCTTGATATCCGCGGGGCTCACCGGCAGGGATAGCCCAAATAGTCGCAGGGCCTCTTCAACCTCGTGACCCACACCAAACTTCTCCGTCCTCCCCACGACACGCTTCCAGCCCTCCTTGAGGGGCATGACGACGCCCCATGCAGCGCGAGCGGAGCTCGTGCAGCACCACGCCTCGTCGGCAAGTGTGAAGAGGTACCGATCGCCCTCTGGAGAGACATCCACTGCTCGAACCTGGGACTTGAACTCACCCCAGTAGTTCGTGTC
>JAABTR010000700.1 GCA_011389755.1 Deltaproteobacteria bacterium
CGACAGTGTGGACGGCGGCACCCATGACGAAATCAAGCCCCTGCTTTTTCAGGATTTTCTGAAAGTTCTTCTGCACCTCGGCATCCATGCCGGGGGTTATGGCGTCGAGATACTCGACCACCGTGACCCTGGTGCCGAGCCGGGCATAGACCGAGCCCATCTCGAGCCCGATCACGCCGCCGCCGATCACCACCATGCTCTTGGGAATCTTGGATAATTCAAGCGCGCCGGTGGAGGTGACGACGATCTTCTCGTCGATGATGACATCGGCGCCGGGGACGGAGGCCGACTCGGAGCCGGAGGCGATGACGATGTTCTTGGCCTCATGCGTGTCGTCGCCAACCTTGACCTTACCCGCCTCCGGGATCGAGCCCCAGCCCTTGAGCCAGTCTATCTTGTTCTTCTTGAAGAGAAATTCGATGCCCTTGGTGTTCTGTCCGATGACCTCGTCCTTGTAGGCCTGCATCTGCTTCCAGTCGACCGAAGGGCTTTTGCCCTTGAGCCCCATTTTCGCGAAATTGTGTTCCGCTTCATGGAGTTGGTGGGTGGCGTGCAGCAGCGCCTTGGACGGGATGCAGCCGATGTTGAGGCAGGTGCCGCCCAGCGTCTCACGGCCCTCGACCACGGCGGTCTTGAGGCCAAGCTGGGCGCAGCGGATGGCGCAGACATAGCCGCCGGGGCCGGAGCCGATGATGATCACGTCATAGGAGGCCATGGGTCAGAATCCTTTCGTTTTGCGCGTCGGTACCGTGTCGGTATTCTGTCGGTATCGCGTCGGTGCGGTGGCGGGCAAGAGGGGGCGCTGCCCCCGTCGCGCGCGGCGCGACTCCCCCGGAGTATTTCTGGAACGATGAAGCATCAGACGAGCGCCGCGAGCAGCATCAGCACGGTGGCGAGGAAGCCCACGGCCCAGATCAGCGAGCGGCCGGGGCGCAGGCCGTAGTAATAGGCGGGGATGTAGGCGATGCGGGCGGCGAGGTAGGTCCAGGCGCAGGCGGCGGTGACGGGGGTGGACTGATCGGAGAGCGTGACGGTCACGCAGGCGATGGTGAAGAGGATCAGCCCTTCGAAATGGTTGGTGAGCGCACGGCCAAGGCGGGCGGTGCCGTCGGACATCTGTTTCGACGGCTCGCGGTCGCGGGCGGACATGGTGTAGCCGGGGCCAAGTTCGAGATTGGCGGGAATGGCGTAGAGCAGGTATTGCACGGCCTGCAGGAGCGCGGCGAGGGTGAGGGCGGTGAGTTCGGGGGTCATGGGCTCATCCCGTCCCGGGCCTGACCCGGGACCTCATGGTTGGCACCGAGGCCCCGGCTCGGGGGCCGGGGCGTGGTCGGCTCTTGGGAGAGGGCGGTGAGTTCGGGGGTCATGGGCTCATCCCGTCCCGGGCCTGACCCGGGTCCTCTGGTTCGGGCGCGAGGCCCCGGCTCGGGGGCCGGGGCGTGGTCGGCTCTTGGGAGAGGGCGGTGAGTTCGGGGGTCATGGCTCATCCTCGCCTGTGCCATCGGTTCGGTTTCCTCGCCTTTGCCACGAGGCGACCAGCAGAGGCGGGAGCCAGCCCAGCGCGACAAAGGCCACAAGACCCTTGCCGCGTGCGTTGAGCGTGTCCAGCCCGGACGTCACGAGCAAAACACCCAGAGCGACGGCGGTGGCGGCCCATATCAAGAGCCAGACCTTGACCGGGCGCGTCTCGATCATCTCGGCGATCCGGACCAGAAAGGCACCGCCCCCTGGGGATTTGCCGGTCGGCCTGCCCATCACCGTTCCGCCGGCCCGCTGGTCTCTGCACGATCAGCCATTACAGGTCCATCAGCAACCGCCGGGGATCTTCGAGCGCATCCTTGACCCGCACGAGGAATGTCACCGCGCCCTTGCCGTCGACGATGCGGTGGTCGTAGCTCAAGGCCAGATACATCATCGGGCGGGCCTTGATCTCGCCGTTCACCACCATGGGCCGCTGCTGGATCTTGTGCATCCCGAGGATGCCCGATTGCGGGGGGTTGAGGATCGGCGAGGACATGAGCGAGCCGTAGACGCCGCCGTTGGAGATGGTGAAGGTGCCGCCCTGCATCTCGGCCATGGAAAGCTTGCCGTCGCGGGCGCGGGCACCCTTCTCGGAAATGGCCTTCTCAATCGCGGCGAAACCCATGGAATCCACGTCGCGGATCACCGGCACGACGAGGCCGGTGGGGGTGCCCGCCGCGATGCCCATGTGCACGAAGTTCTTGTAGACGATCTCGGTGCCGTCGATCTCTGCGTTGACTTCCGGAACCTCCTTGAGGGCGTGGCAGCAGGCCTTGGTGAAGAAGGACATGAAGCCGAGTTTCACACCGTGCTTCTTCTCGAACTCGGCCTTGTATTCGCTGCGCAGGTCCATCACCGCGGTCATGTCCACCTCGTTATAGGTGGTCAGCATCGCCGCCGTGTTCTGGCTGTCCTTGAGGCGTTTGGCGATGGTCTGGCGCAGGCGGGTCATCTTGACGCGTTCCTCGCGGTCGGCGTCCTCTGCCGGGGAGGGCGCACGGGGGGCCTGCGCCGGGGCGGCCGGTTTCGGGGTCGACCCTGCCTTGGCCACGTCCTCCTTCATCACGCGCCCGTCGCGGCCCGAGCCCTCGACCTGATCGCGGCTGACGCCCTTTTCGGCCATCGCCTTTTTCGCCGAGGGCGCGTCCTCGACATCCTTGCCGCTGCTTGCGGGGGGCTTGTCATCGCCCGTCTCATCGGCCGGTTCCGGGCGGGTCTGCGGCTCGATCGTGCCATCCGCGGCCGCCGAGAGGACCGCCAGCTTGCCGCCGGCCTGCACCGTCTCGCCCTCTTGGGCGAGGATCTCGCAGAGCGTGCCCGCGGCCGGGGCGGGCACCTCGACCGAGACCTTGTCGGTCTCGAGCTCGCACAGCATCTCGTCCTGCGAGACGCTGTCGCCGACCTTCTTGAACCAGGTGGAGACCGTCGCCTCGCTCACCGATTCCCCGAGCGTGGGCACCATCACGTCGGTATTGCCCTTTTCGCCATTGCTGTCCGGGGCGGCCTGCGCGGTCTTCTGCTTGTCCTCGCCGGAGGACTTCGCGGGGGCGGATTTGCCCGCGCCCTCGGCGATGGTCGCGAGCAGCGCATCGACGCCCACGGTCTCGCCCTCCTGCGCCACGATCTCGCCCAGCGAGCCGGCGGCGGGCGAGGGCACCTCGACCGTCACCTTGTCGGTTTCCAGCTCGCACAGCATCTCGTCGGCGGCGACGGCATCGCCCGGTTTCTTGAACCAGGTGGCGACGGTCGCCTCGGAGACGGATTCGCCCAGGGTGGGGACACGGACTTCGGTGCTCATCACTTATTTCCCTTCGATGGTCAGCGCGGCATCCACCAGCGCCTCTTGTTGTGTCTTGTGCTGCGCGGCCAGGCCCGTGGCGGGCGAGGCGGCAGCGGCGCGGCCCGCGTATTGGGGCCGCTTGTGCCTGGCCTTGATGCGCGTCAGCACCCATTCGATGTTCGGCTCGATGAAGGACCACGCGCCCTGGTTCTTGGGCTCTTCCTGGCACCAGACCATCTCGGCCTGCTTGAAGCGTTCGAGCTCCTTGACCATGGACATGGCCGGGAACGGGTAGAACTGTTCGATCCGCATCAGGTAGACATCGTCGATGCCGCGCTTGTCGCGTTCTTCCAGCAGGTCGTAATAGACCTTGCCCGAGCACATCACCACGCGCTTGATCTTGGTGTCCGGGACGAGCTCGGTGTCGGAATTGCCGTATTGCGCATCGTCCCACAGGACCCGGTGAAACGACGAGCCGGTGGTGAAATCC
>JAABTR010000701.1 GCA_011389755.1 Deltaproteobacteria bacterium
TGTCGATGTCCTCAAAAACGCGACACTCGAAGAGATGCTGGAGATGCAAAGAAACGTGGACGGCAAATCCGCTCGCGCCACTTTCACCCCTCCGGCGCCGAAAGTTCATGTAGAACAGCCGGCGCCGGTGGCTTCCAGAAAGAAGAAGAGAGTCGTCAAGAACTATCCGAAGTGCGCCTATCCCGGATGCGACAAGAACCGCTTCCCACGGGGCAAAGGCTTTTGCGGTGAGCATTGGCGAGCCTGGCAGGCCGGTCAGATCAAGGATGCGGAAGACTATCGCTAGAAGGGTTTTCTTGGGGGGGTGGGGGATTTAGCTACCAAAAGATGAGATATATCGCGGCGAGTATGCCGCAGATGCCCACGGCGGCCAGATTGAAGACCGGGCCGGTCTTGAAGAGCTTGGCGTCGATGTGGATCGCCTTGGGATCGTCGCCCTTTCTCTCGAGCAGGGTGATGATGATGACGAGGGCCGCGAGGATGAGAAAGATAAGCCCCATCCTGTCGAGGAACGGCAGATCCGGGAAGGCGGGCCAGACCTGGGGCAGCCACTTGAAGGCGACCGACAGCGGGATGGTGAGCACGGCAGCCCAGAGAGCCGACTGGGTGGTGGCCTTCTTCCAAAACAGCCCGAACAAGAAGATCGCCAAGATGCCCGGGCTGACGAAGCCGGTGAACTCTTGGATGAACTGGAAAGCTTGCTCGAGGGTCTTCAAGGAAGGCGCCACGGCCACGGCGATGACGAGGGCGACGAAGCTCGCGATGCGACCGGTGAGCACGAGCTGGTCCTCGCTGGCGTCTTTTTTGATGATCTGCTTGTAGATGTCCATGGAGAATATGGTCGCGGTGGAGTTGACCATGGAGCTGAGCGAGGAGACGATTGCGGCGATGAGAGCCGCGAAGGCGAGGCCCTTGAGCCCGACGGGGACGTAGGCGCTCAGCAGCCACGGATAGGCCTGATCCGGTTTTTGTATGTCGGCTTGAAGGGTGTATGCGGCGATCCCGGGGATCACCACGATGAGAGGGATGAGGAGCTTGAGATAGCCCGCGAACGCCAGGCCTCGCTGGGCCTCCTTGAGGCTCTTGGCGGCCAGTGCCCGCTGGGTGATGTACTGGTTGCAGCCCCAGTAGAAGAGGTTCGCGATCCACATGCCGCCGATGAGCACGCTGATTCCGGGGAGATCACCGTAGTTCGGATGATCCGATGACAGGATCATGTCGAACTTCTCGGGGGCTTCGTTTACCAGCCTGACGAGCCCGCTGAAGAAGCCGCCGTCATCGGAGACCGCCGACACCGACAGCACCGTGGTGACCAGGCCGCCCGCGATGAGCACCACCACCTGGACCACGTCGGTCCAGGCCACGGCCTTGAGCCCGCCGTAGATGGTGTAGAGTGCCGAGAAGAGGGCGAGGCCGATGATGCCGTAGATGAGCGGAAATCCCAAGATCGTCTCCATGGCCAGGGCCCCGAGGTACAAGACCGAGGTGAGGTTCACGAAGACGTAGACGAGGAGCCAGAACACCGCCAGCGCGGTCCGGACGCTTTTGCTGAAGCGGATCTCCAGGAACTGGGGCATGGTGTAGATCTGCTTCTCGAGGAAGATGGGCAAAAAGTACTTGGCCACGATGACGAGGGTCAGCGCGGCCATCAGCTCGTAGGACGCGATGGCCAGGCCGACGACGTAGCCGGAGCCCGACATGCCGATGACCTGCTCGGCCGAGATGTTCGACGCGATGAGAGAGGCGCCCACCGCCCACCAGGGCAGCGACTTGCCCGCCAAGAAGTAGTCTTTCGAGTCCTTTTTGTGTCCCTTTTTCTCCCGGGAGACCCAGATCCCCAAAGAGACAATGAAGACGATGTACACGAAAAAAATGATGTAGTCGCTGGTTGAAAAGTTCATCGAGGCTTCCTCATGCTGGTCGAGCGTGTCCGCTTCTCATTCGCACGGAGTGATGCGGCAAACTATCTAATCTCGCGGCAGCGGTCAAAGCTTAAAATTTGGGAAAATGTCTGCGCCGAGGATCGCTCGGGCCGTCGGTGTCGGCTTCCCACAGTGCGCTTTTTTTGGCCCATTATCTTTGCGTTGTGCGGCTTGTGCCCCTCGGGTATGATGCGGCCTGGTATTTGGACACAGGAGGACGCTATGACCGAGATGAAACCGGGGTGCGGCGTGAGCCTCAACGACGTTCGCGAGCTCATCGCCCGCAGCGGCTATGAGCTTGTCAAAGAAGAAGACAGCTCGATGCAGATCAAGGATCTCGACAGCGGGGTCACCTTGACCGCCGTTTTGGAAAACGACATTCTGTTCAATACGGTCGCTTGCATGACCGTGCCTTCGAGCCAGATCACCCCCGAGATGATGAAGCTGATGCTCTCGGCCGACAATGGAATCTCCACCTCGGCGTTTCAGCTCTATGAGCGTGACGGCAAGACCACCGTCACCCTGAGCAACTTCGCGAAGCTCCAGCAGATGGGTGCAGACGATGAGGACGACATCCTGTCGTGTCTGAGCTACCTGATAGTGGACGCCATGGCAGCCAGGAGCTTGCTGCAAAAGTAGTTGGGTTCGAAGCAACGAGCAGATGGACCCTTTGGGTCCGATTAAGGAGAACGAACGATGTCGGAATTTTTCAGCCGTCTATCGAGGGTTTTTCGCGGCAGGGCCGGCGATGGCATGGATGCCATAGAAGATGCGAACTTCGAAAGCACCGTCAAGCAGACCATCCGCGACATGGAGCAAGAGCTGAGCAAGGTCATCAGGTCTTCGGCCGAGGCCATGAGCAATCACAACCGCCTCGAGGCCGAGTACGATAAATACCAGCGCCAAAGCGAGGATTGGAAGACCAAGGCGACCCGGGCTCTGGAGGCCGAGCGGGAAGATCTGGCGCGCAAGGCGCTGGCCAAGAAGCAGGAGGCCGACACGCAGATCGCCGCGATGCAGCAAGCCGTGGCAGACGCCCGGCTCGTTCGGGATAAACTGAAGAATCAGGTGGATCGGCTGCGTTCCAAGATAGCCGAGGCCAAGCGAACCTCCTCGACCCTCATCGCTCGCAAGAACGCCGCGAGCGCCCAGAAAAAGGTCGCCGAGGCGCTCGCCGGCGTGTCCGAAGGGAACAACGCCTTCGCCGCGCTCGAGCGGTTCGAGGACAAGGTGGTCAAGGATGAGGCCATCGCAAAAGCCTACGACCACATGGCCGACGACGGGAGCGCCGAGCTCGACAAAGAGTTCGCTGAGCTCGACGCCATCGGGACCGACGATGAGCTCGCGGCCCTCAAGGCCGAGTTGGAATCCAAAAAGGGCAGCTAAAGGCGAGCCCTAAGCTCAATAAGGCACGATATGCTGAAGTTCGTTCTGGTAGCCGCTCTCGCGGCTGTGGCGGTGGCTCTTGTCGTCGCCGCCTTCCGCAAAAAGGGCGACAAGAAAAAGAGCACCCAGGCTCCCGAGCCGAACCTCTTGGATCTGAAAATTCAAGACGCCGCGCCGGGCGACGTCATCTCCATCCGAGGGGCGGGGGACGAGTTCGAGGACCTGGAGTTTACCGTCGACCGCCGGCACCGTTACCAGTGCGGGGCCAGCAGCTGGCAAGAGATCAGCGGCCGCTACAAGAGCCGCAGGGTGCACGTCGAGTGGCACGACGAGGACGAGCTCGAGGTCTCTTTGTGCTCGAAGACAAAAATGAAGCTCTCCGAGGTGAAGCTTTCCGAAGACGACCTCGTGAGGATGGACGAGAGCCCGTCGGATGCCCACTCCTTTGAGTACGATGGAGCGACGTGGCGGTACGACTCCA
>JAABTR010000702.1 GCA_011389755.1 Deltaproteobacteria bacterium
ATTCATGCATGTCAGCGTCGCAGGGAGTCATGCCCTCTATCTGCAGCGTGACGTGGTCAATGCCGAAGGTGGCATCAAGACCGGTGACCACTGTTTCGCGCAACCGCTCCATATCCGAACCCTCTGAGGCGACTACGTGCGCAGTGAGCGCCGGCTCACGAGAGCCGAGGGACCAGACGTGGAGGTCGTGCACCGAGAGGACACCCGGCGCCCCGAGGATGGCGGCGCGCACCTCGTCGAGCGAGACGCCCGCGGGTACGCCCTCCATCAGGATTTGCCCGGCCGCCCGCGAAAGCTTCCAGGTGCGCGGCAGGACCCAGAGGCTGATGAGCACCGCTATGATCGGGTCGATAACGGTCCAGCCGGTCAGTTTGATGACCACGGCGCCGAGGATGACCCCGACAGAGCCGAGCATGTCGCTCCACACCTCGAGGTAGGCGCCCTTGATGTTCAAGCTCTCGCCGCTGCCCGCGCGCAAGAGCAGCATCGCGATCAGGTTCGCAGCGAGCCCGCCCGCCGCGACGACGAGCATGCCCGTGGCGGCGACACCGGCCGGCTCGCGGAACCGGCCGATTGCCTCCCACAGGATGTACCCGGCGACGACGAACAGCAGCACGCCGTTGATCATGGCGCCGATGGCCTCCATGCGGGCGTAGCCGTAGGACCGCCGCGCATCCGGGGGTCTGCGGGCAATCCGAACCGCGATGAGTGAGATAACCAGCGCGAAGACATCGGTCGCCATGTGGGCCGCGTCCGAAAGCAACGCAAGGCTGTTAGTCAGCAGCCCACCGACGACCTCCGCCACGAGGAACGCCGCGGTCAGCCCGAAGGCCCACCACAGTGGTCGCTCATGCTTCACTTCCCCGCCGTGGTGTCCGTGTTCTCCGCTCATGAATTACCTTTCTTCGAGCGTCGCGTCGCTCGCAGCGAGGCGCGGGGGCAGCCAGTGGTATAGAGACGGCAGCACGAACAGGGTGAGCAGCGTCGCCGTCAACAGGCCACCGATGACCACCACCGCGAGGGGCCGCTGCACCTCCGCTCCGGGCCCGACGGCATAAACCATCGGCACAAGCCCCAGGACCGTCGTCGCCGCGGTCATCAAAAGGGCCCGGAACCGGAGCCGGCACGCCTCCATCACGGCCTCGCGCAAAGACCGGCCGTCTTCTCGGAGCTGGTTGATGAAGGTCACGAGCACGGTGCCGTTTTGTACGGCCACACCGAAGAGCGCGATGAAGCCGACCGTGGAGGGCACGTTCAACGTGATCCCCAGAAGAACCATCGACAGGATCCCTCCGACCAGCGCGAAGGGCAGGTTCGCCAGCACGAGACCGGCCGTCTTGATGGACCCCAGCGCCGAGGTCAGCATGAAGAAGATCAAGAGCACCGATATCGGCACCACCACCGCGAGCCGCCGCATGGCGCGCTGCTGGTTCTCGAAGGTCCCGCCGTACTCGATCCAGTACCCGGCGGGCATGCCCCTGGCAATCTCCGCGAGACGAAGCTCTGCCTCATCGACGAAACCGCCGAGGTCGCGGCCCCGGATGTTCGCCTCCACCACCACCCGCCGCATATTGTTCTCCCGGCTTATCTGCGCCGGGCCTGAGGCGCGCTTGATCTGTGCCACGTGCGCGAGCGGCACCCTTGCGCCAGCAGGCGTGGGCAGCAGGATCTCCTCGATGGCCTTGATATCGCTGCGTCGCTCTCGAGGGAAACGCACCTGCACGCCGAAACGCATCTGGCCGTCTATCTTTGTGGTCGCCACCTTGCCTCCCACGGCGGTCTCGACGATCTCGTTGAGGTCGCGCATGTTCAGCTTGTAGCGAGCCATGGCCCGGCGGTCCGGGATGATGTCGAGCTGCGAGAACCCGGTGACCTGCTCCACGCGCACATCCTCGGCGCCTTCGATGCCCCCGAGAATGGCGGCGATGTTGTCGGCGTTGCTTTTCAGGATATCGATGTCTTCGCCAAACACCTTGATCGCCAGGTCGCTCTTCACTCCTGATATCAGCTCGTTCACCCGCAGCGCGATGGGCTGGCTGAAAGACAGGCGAAGGCCCGGGATCTTCGACAGGCGCTCTTGCATCGCCGCGACGAGCGCTGCCTTGGTGCGCCCGGTGGTCCACTCCGACTCGGGATGGAGCATGATCAGGATGTCGTTCTGCTCCGGCCCCATCGGGTCCTCGGAGATCTCGGCGCGCCCCGTCTTGGTGACGACGGTCTTCACCTCGGGGAAGGTCATAAGCTGCTTCTCCATGAACGTCCCGGTCTCAACCGAGCCTTCGAGTGAGGCGTTGGGCAAGCGGACCACGTTGATGGCGATGGCCCCTTCTTCGAGCTTTGGGAGAAACTCCGTGCCGATAAGCGGCAAGAGCGCCAGGGAGGAAGCGAACAGCACGGCGGCGACCCCCACCGTGAGTTTTTGATGGTTCAACACCTTGTCCAGCGCGCGCAGGTACCCGCGCTGAAGCCACAGAAACGCGCGAGGCTCCTTCGCGCCGATCCCCCTGCTCATCAGGAACGACAGGATGACCGGCATGATGGTCATGGCCACGACCAGAGAACCCAGCATGGCGAAGACCATCGTCAGCGCCAGCGGGCCGAACATCCGCCCCTCCATTCCCTCGAGGGTGAACAGCGGCACGAAGACCAAGACGATGATGAGGATGGAGAAGACGACGGGCCGGGCCACCTCGCGGGTTGCTCGGATCACGGCGCTCAGCCGATTCTCGGACGGCCGCTCCTTGAGGTGGCGGACGATGTTCTCTGTCACCACGATGGAGCCGTCGACCACCATGCCGATGGCGATGGCCAGACCTCCGAGGCTCATCAGGTTGGCCGTCACCTGCCAGAGGTCCATGAAGATGAACGCGTCTATCGCGCTGACGGCGATCCTCGTCGCGCTGACCCTTTGGAAGGGACGCGTATTTTGCGGTTGGGCGTGTCCTTTGGGCTCGACCCTCGATGCGTTGAATTGGCTCGTCAAGGTGCCGGCGCGCTTTCGGGGCGCCAGGGCGGTCAAATATCATCTGGCGCTTATTCTGTTCGGCGCAGCCGCGCTCGGCGCAGCCGTCGGATACCTGCTCGATCCGATCGTTTGGGCCTCCCGGATCAACATGATGTTCGCTTTCGGGCGCGTGGACGTTCCGGCGCTCGTCGTTGTGGGCGGCCTTGTTTTGCTGGTCCATCTCGTGGTGGGCAAGAGGTTTTTTTGCCGTGTTTTGTGCCCCCTCGGGGCCTTGCTGGGGGTGCTGACCAAACGCGGAGCTCAGATCGAGCGCACGGCCAAAGGATGCACGAACTGCGGACGCTGCGCCGATGTCTGCAGCATCGGCGCAGGCGGCCCGAGCCCCGAGGACTACGACCCGGCCGAGTGCATCCAGTGCCGGGAGTGCACGAGCAAATGCCCAGCGGGCGCCTTGGAAATCAAGCGTCGCGTATCACCGCGGCCGCAAGACCTCTTCGATGCGCCTCGGCGCCGATACCTCGCCTCCCTCGGGGTCGGCTTGGCGTCCGGGTTTTTGTTTAAAAGATTGGCAGAGGGGACAGCCGCGGCCGCGGCGCTTCGCCCCCCCGGCGCTCAAAAGGAGCCGACCTTCAGCCGTTTGTGCATTCGCTGCGGCGCATGCATTCGGGCGTGTCCGTCGGGGACGTTGAAGCCGTGTGCCGATGAGATGGGGCCCGCGTCCTTTCAGACCCCTATCCTAGTCGCGAGGCAAGGCGGCTGTGAGTACGACTGCAATGCCTGCGGCAGCGTCTGCCCCACGGGCCCGATTCAGGACCT
>JAABTR010000703.1 GCA_011389755.1 Deltaproteobacteria bacterium
GTCTGCAGCGCGCCTTGGATCTCACCGACGCGGGTGCTCTCCAGGTCGAACAGGGGATCTCCTCGCTCGACGGCTTCACCGAGCTCGACCCGGACCCGGCGAACGACCCCGGGCACGATGGCCCGCACGTCGGCCAGCCGATCGCCATCGAACGCAATCTGGGCCGGGCACTCAACCGAGGCCGCCGCAGCAGCCCGCTTGGCCTCGACGGTGGCGAGGCCCGCTGTTCTTTCGATCTCGGGAGACTCGAAT
>JAABTR010000704.1 GCA_011389755.1 Deltaproteobacteria bacterium
CGACGCGGGCTTCAATGGCGTCCTCTTCGGCGCCCGCGGGCGGTTTTTGCGGGTTGCAGACGGGACAGGCCGACTCGGGGAACCCGTGCTCCGGGCACCAATCCCCTGCGTCTTTGAATTTGGGGATGAGCTCGGGGTTGCACTTGGTGCACATGGATTCGGGAAGTGCGTGCCCCACGCACCAGTCCGCTGCGGCCGCCGGGGCGCGGGCGACGTTTGGAAACTGCGCGCCGGGGTTGCAGATGGGACAAAAAGACTCGGGAAAGCCGTGCGCTTGGCACCAGTCGCCCTTGGCCTTGAAGACCTCGGCCAAAGCCGGGTTGCACTTGGTGCACAGCGCTTCGGGGACGCCGTGCTCCGAGCACAAGCCCTCTTCGGCTTGGGCTTTGATGGATGCCGCCGCCGGCGTCGGTCCTTGGGTCGTGTGCTCTGGCTCGGCGCACGACAGCGCGCTCGAGACGAGCAGGACGCCGAGACATAAACGCCGATGGCTCATGGCTCGTTTCCTTTTGTCCGCGGTGGGCGCTCGATTTTGAGCTCGGGATTGCACGCAAAGCACTGGGACTCGGGCAGCTTGTGCTCTTCGCACCAGTCGCCGGTTGCCTTGAATGCGGTGATGAGGGAGGGATTGCAGCGGGTGCATTGGGACTCGGGGACCTGATGCTCGCCGCACCAGTCTTCGCAGGAGCCCGGCCGTGCGCCCGCGGGTGCGTGCATCGATTCTTGGGCGGCGGCAGCCGGCGTTTTGGGCGGCTCGGCGGCTCGCGGTGAATCGGTTTTCTTCTCGCAAGCGACGAGCGCGAGCGACACGAAGGCGGCAATGATAAAACTGGAAAAATTCGATGCGTGACGCATGAGTGGGTTCCTTTGTCTTTTCACGATTGTTTGGGTCATAGATGAACGTCTCATTGAAGCTCTCCTGTGCTCGCGGCGAGCTCGACACCCGCCATCGCCGCGTCGAAAAGCAGCTTCGCGTGGGCCACGCGGCCCTCCACGAGCTCGCGCTGGATGGAGAGCAGCTCGCCGAGCGGCATGGCGCCCGCTTCGTAGCTGCGGCGGGCGAGGGTCTCGCTTCGCTCGATCTGCGGCAGGCCGTGCTGCTCGAAGTGATCGACCGCCGCGAGCAGCCTCTGGTAGGTTTCGAAGGCGGCTCGGATCTCGGTGGCGACCGCCGCCTCGGTGGTCTCGCGCTCGATGCGCGCGCCCTCCTTTCGTGCCCGCGCCGTGGCCTCGTCCCCCTGGCCGTGATCGAATATCGGCAGAGTCAAGGTGAGCGTGCCGCGCGCGATGTCGGCGTTTTCCTCGCGGGCGTAACCGAGCCCGAGCCCGAGATCTGGCCAGGCTTGCGCCTTTCCGAGGCGCACCTCGGCGTCGGCCTGTCGCACCGCGGCGTCGAGCGCTCGTAGGTCTGCGCGGCCTTGGGCTCGCGCCAAAAGCTCGGTCAAAAGTTCGCGCCGGCGGTCGAGCAAGTCGCCCTTGACGGTCACGACGGCGTCGGCAGTGAGGCCGAGGACGCGGCGCAAGTCGCCCACCGCCTGCGCGCGAGCAGCCTCGATGCTCCGGACCTTCGCCTGCGCGCGGGCGAGCGCCAAAGCCGTGAGGTTGACGTCGAGCGATCCGGTCTCGCCGGCCTCGCGCCGGGCCTTGGCGACCCGGTGGAGATCCCCAGCGAGCTGCTCGGTGTCGGCGGCGATGCGAAGTCTCTCGTCTGCGTACCTCACCCGCAGAAAGGAGGCGGCGGCTTCGCGCAAGGTGCGCCGTGTCGCGTCCTTTGCCAGGGCCGAGGCGCCTTCGACTGCCGCCCGAGCCGCGTCGATCCGGGCGCCGCGCCGCCCGCCCAGCTCGAACATCTGGCCGACGCCGACTTCGACATCCGGGCTGACCCCGTCTGGACCGATGCGAGGCCCGGCGCCCACCTCCAAGGTGGGGTTGGCGCGCAATAACACCTCGGCGCCCACGAGACGGCCGCGCGACTCGCCGATGCGCGCCTGCGCCGCGCGCACGGCAGGCGCCCGGGCCCGCGCTAACGCCAGCGCCTGCTCCAGGGTCAAATCGTAGGTTTGCGGTCCTGGCGCCTCTTGCGCCGCCGCTGTTGACGCGACGAGCATGCAGGCGAGCAGGAGACCGCACGAGCTCCATCGAGTCATGAGTCCATCTCCCTCATTGCGAGGCGCGGCGGTTCGCCGGGCGCAACTCGCCCGCGCGAGCCGCCGCGCCGTGCCTAAAGCGATTGGCCTGGGTTCAAAGAAAAGAGGCTCTTGGAGGTCTGAAGATGCGGCCCGACACCCCTATGGCGGGATCGCCCGGAAGAGCGTTTTTCGCGGCGCCGCTGGGAGGCGGCTCCGGGTGCGGGGGCAATCCGAAGGCCACGGCGACCACCGCGCCGGGGCAGCAGGCGCAATCGTCGCAACCCAGCGGGCACTGCTTTGGGGTGCCTTCGTCCGGGCAGGGGCCTTGCTCGTGATGGGCTTTGTCGCTCCCTTCTGCGAGCTTTTCGCATGGGCAGGTGCAGGAGTCGGCACGGTGGGTCCAAGCCGCGACGAGGCCGGGCCCGAAGCCGAGCTGCCCAAAGAGCAGACCGGCGAGCAGAATCCACGCCGCGAACTGGAGATGGTCGGGCGTTTTGCGAGGCGGCCACATCATTTCAAACAGGTATCCTCTGCGCTCCGCCATGTCAACCATTTCCATGGACAACGCGCCTCCGGCCGGAGAATCGACGATCTCGTCGATAGCAGTCTAAAAGAGACGCAAGAACCCCATCGAGCACGACACCATCGACTGGTTCGTCCTGCGCCCGCAGAGGAATATGGGTGAGAAAGAAGGAGCGCTAGCATAGAGACGGCCCCCTCTTTCTCTCGTCTCGCAAGGGTTTCCCCAAAAAAAATTGAGCCGTTTTTGTGTCCTGACGTGCTCTGTAAAAATGAGTGCCGGCAGATTTTTATAAGGGCAAAGGTGCAGTTTATGGTGATTTTCAGTTTGTTATTTGGCTTGGGTGCTTTGTATGCCGGGAGGGCGATATGATAATATGTAAACCTGATGGTTTCCCAGAAAGCCAACAATGCTTGGCTCAGGGCAGCTGGAACGGGCCGGCGGGTGCCGGATTTTCGAAGGGCTCGTCGAGGAAAAGTCGCGAGGACGAGGTGACCCAACCTGTCGCGCTGCAAGGCAAGAGGGCGAAACCGAAGATCGCCTTTGTGGCCAAGAAACCCACGAGCCCCAAGTATTTTAAACGGCGAAAACGTGCGTGTGAATCGAGCAAAGTCAAAATCCGGACCGATCGGATAGCCCTTTTTGAAGATTTGCCGATTGATAGGATGCGGCACAGCGGCCGCGAGGGTCGAGCTGAGGTCTCGGCGAAGCACATCCGTTTTTTGCTGGTGACAGCCGTATTTATGATCGGAGCGTGGTTCATCCCGGAAGCTGTGATATTGCACGCAGCGTTTTCGCGCTTGGCGCTTGGCGCGGCTTCGATGCTGGAGATCATCGATCTGCTGGCCGTGCCGATTGCAGTG
>JAABTR010000705.1 GCA_011389755.1 Deltaproteobacteria bacterium
TTGCGCCCCACCGGCTCGGCGCCGGGGTCTTGGGTGGAGATTTCGGAGGAGGGCTCTCGGCCGAAGATCCAGAAGGCTCCGTAGCCCAGACCCGCATAGGGCGAGAGGCAGCCGAAGAACCTGTAGCTGGCGATCACTGTGAAGGGGACGTGCACGATCCAGCCCGATCCCCCGCTGCTCAAGTCGTAGGCGGCCCCGGCGCCGAGGCGCAGGGCCAAGGCGAAGTCGTGGTCCGGCGGCATGAGGTTCACCTTGGCGTCTGCGATGAGGCCGGACAGCAGCAAGGTGGAGACGCCCACGTCCACGCGCTCGTGGACGCCCACGCGCACCTCGACCTGGGGCGGCAGGTGAGTCGGGACATGACCCTGCTTCTCCAAGTTCTCGTTCGTCTGGAACGTCTGAGCCATGGTGATCCGCACCTGGCCCTTGGGCTCGGTGCGGGCGGTTTGAAACTGACCGAGGCCGCACGCGGTACAAAAACACATTGTCGCTGGGATGAGTGAGAGCCTTAGAACTCGGCACAACATGTCACAGATCCTCGAGGGCGGAGACGATCTCGTCGACCGAGTCGTTTTTGTCGCAGATTTCTCGGAGCTCATCTCGTGTGGGCGGCGGCGCGCTCGAAGGCAGCCGCACCTCGGCGAAGGCCTCCGTCAAGAGGAAGTACTCCCGGGGAGCGAACTCCCCGGTCCAGCAGTAGCCGTCGCTTTCGATGTCTCGCGGCTCAAAGCCCTCGACGAACTCGGCCTTGGCCTTGATGGCTTTGACGCCGATCACGGCCCAGTAGATCGTCTCCTTTGTGATCTCGTCGCGCTGCACCGGCACCATGACCCGGGGATCAGTGAGCACGTCCTCGTCTCGTCTCCAATCGAGGAGCCACGCGGCGGCGCGGGTGCGGCACGAGCCTTCGTTGAACTCCAGGGTCTCCTCTTCGAGGAGCGCTGGCTCGAGGCCCACGGCATCGGCGGTCAAATAGTACAGCCCATAGAGGAGCTCGGCCTTGGTCCCCAGGTCCTCGCTCAGAGGCCGCTTGGAGAGCTGACTGGGGCCTCGCATCCGGGGAACGCTTTTTAAAAACCCGGTCCCCAAAACGGCTCCGAGGTAGTCGGCCAAGAAGCGGTAGGCCCGGGCCGAGCGCAGGTAGAAGGTTGAAAACGGCTCTGCCGGGAGGAGGGGGTAGAGATCGACGCTCATCGGCTCCATGGCGAGCTTGGCGCTGACGCCCATCTCGAGCTGTTTGACGTGGGTCTCCCGGTTTTGGGTCATGATCGACTTGAAGGTCTCGAGGAGCTTTTTCTTGTAGGCCTTGGTGAGGAGCAGGTGTTCCGACTCGGGCGCCCGCTCGGGCAGGAGCAGGGTCTCGAGGGCGTAGCTTTGGTAGTCGTACCAGCCCGAGTTTTCGCCGGGTTGAAGGTCGAGGAGCCCGTCGCGGATGGCGATGATGAGCTCGTCCATGTAGTTGGTGTCCCCAGGCGCGCCCCAGGCGCAGTACCGGGACTCGAAGTAGGCGGTCTCTTTGCTGGTCGACGACGGGAACACGGCGAAGTGGGGCTGGCACGGCGGCAACAGGTCGGGCGGAGGGTTTTGTGCGAGGAAACGACTTCGCACCGACGCGATGTCATCCAGCGACGAGAGGTCCTCGAGATAGGGCAGCAAGGCGGTGACCGGGTGGTTCATAAAGGGGTTGGTGAGCCCCGCGTACAAGGCGAGGTAGCCCTGGTAATGCTCCAGAAGCTCCGGGGCGCCGTCCAGGGCAAGCGCCAAGGCGGCGGCCTTGCCCAGCTCGTCGTCGAGATACGGGGTGTCTTCGCCTTGGTAGTTTTGCAGGTAGCGGTCCTGGCGAAAGATCCCTTCGAGGGCCTCGTTCCAGGTGTAGAAGCCGATGGGCTTCGAGTAGAGGCTGTTTTTCAAAAATTCTTGAGCGCGCGCTGTCGCTTCGGATTCGATTGCGCTCGATGTGGAAAACGATTCACCTGCGAGGGTGAGAGCCGCGGCGATGTCCACGGCGGCGTCTTCCAGGTAGCCCACCTGGGTGCCGGTGGAGGCGGCGCTTTGGCTTAAATCGAGGAGCTCAGCGAGCGCGCTCTTTAAAAAAGCGGCCTTGGACGGGTAGTCCGGCGCCTCTTCGAACTCCACGCCCTCTTGAACCGCTACCTCGATTGAGGCGTAGAGCCCGTCGTTGAACGGCTTGAGGGCGCCGCTTACCACCTCCATCGAGGGGATCAGCGTCTGCGCGTCGGAGTCGAGGATCTTGTCGACCGCGGCGATGGCGTGGCTGCGGCCGCGAAAGACCTTATTCTTGAAAGCCTTCTCGCCGCCTTCGAGGGGCGCGATGTCGAGTTTGGTGACCGTGGCGGACTTGTTGAGGCGGAACTCGCAGCCGTCTACGGTCTCTTCGATGACCCGGCTCGGAGCGTAGCTTGGGTTTTTGTCCTCGATGCGATCGTCCAGAGGATTCGAGGGCGACCTCTTGTTTTTCGATTGGGTCACCGCCGCGTCCACCCCGAGCAGGTCCAAGGGGCCGAGCCCGCATCCTCCCAGAAACATTGCCCAAGCGACTGCGGTCAAGGTCTGTGGTCGTTTCATGTGTGCCTCCGTGTGCGACTCAATGAATCGCAGCAACATGCGTGCCGGCGGCCCCTGTCGATCGATCAAAACGGCGATGCAGCTTTGGAGACGGGCCTCTGGCGACCATGAGCCTGCGAGCGGCGCGGATAGAGAGTGTCTACTGCAGTAGACTACTTGTCTGAGAATCTAGACACTCGCGACGGAAGAGCTGTCAGTTCCCCATGGCCTCGGTCACGAGACGCGCGGCGGTGATCCCGGAGTTGAGCACGAGGGCTTGAGCGCCTTCGGTGGCCCAGCCGCCGGTGACGAAGAGGTTGGGGATCGGCGTCATGTGGTTCTCGTCGGCGATGATGTTCATCGGATTGTCCCCCATCGCCGCCGGGATGTCATCGAACCCTTCCCAGGAGCCCTTGGGGTTCATGGTGTACCTCTCGATGGTGTGCGGGGTTGCCACCTCCATCACCTCGATTTTTGTGCTGATACCGGGCAGGTACTCCTCGATTCTCGGCAGGTACTGGTCCGCGAACGCCTTTTTGAGGTCCTTGTAATCGTCGTAGGAGTTTTCAAGCTCCCATTGGTTGTAGCAGTCGTAGCCCACCACGCTGGCGACGACGATGACGCTTTTCCCCGGCGGCGCGTTGTCGGGATCGAGCATCGTGTAGTTCGAGATGGCAAATCCTTGCTCTTCGGGGGCGCACACGTGCGCTTCCATGTTCAAAGCGTCCATGTCGTAGCCCATGAAGATGAACAGCTCGTGGGCGTCCGCGGGGAAGATGTCGGAGTAGTCGTCGTCGACCCCGAGGTACAGCATGGTGTTGCTGGGGGCGGGCTTGCGCGCCTCTACCTTTGAGACCGCGTCGGCGGGGAGGTTCTCTTTGCCGACGAGCTCGAGGTAGGTGTCTGGGATATTGACGTTCGAGATGACGTACGGGGCGTTGTAGCAGCCGCCGTTTTTCGCCCGGACCCCCGTGACCAGGCCGCCTTCGACGACGATTTTGTCCACGTAGGTGTGGGTCTTGATGGTCCCGAAGTTGCCCAGGATGAGGTCGGTCAACGTCGTCGTGATCGCCTGGGACCCACCCTTGGGGTAGATGTAACCGTGCAGGTGGTACGAGTTCCACATGCCAACGAACAGCCCCGCGGGCAGCTCGTCCGGGCCGCCGGCGAGGAAAGAGCACAGGGCGGTGA
>JAABTR010000706.1 GCA_011389755.1 Deltaproteobacteria bacterium
CTTGATTGAGGAGCGGTGATGGGAAAAAGATTTCGCGCTGAGAAATACAGACCAGCGATTTTCCTGGATCGGGACGGGACACTGATTGAGGATGTCGGGACTTTGGGCTGCGTCGAAGACATCCAGCTCTTCTCTGACACGGTCGAGGCGCTGTTAAAGCTCCAAAAGCAGTTTTTGCTGTTTGTCATCACCAACCAATCGGGGATCTCTGAGGGGCAGCTGACGCTGGAACAGGCGGGGCGGGTCAACCAGCACCTCAATGACAAGCTGCGGCGAGCGGGCGTCGTCATTGAGGAGTGGTACGTCTGTCCTCACCGCCGTGAAGACGATTGCTTCTGTATCAAACCGAAGCCAGGATTTGTACTCAAGGCTCAGCGGGACTATGGACTCGACTTGAACACGTCGTTTGTCATCGGCGATCACCCTCACGACGCATTGACGGCTAATGCCCAGGGCGTGTTCGGTATCTATCTTTTAACGGGCCACGGAGGAAAACATCTGCCCGAGCTCGCCATGGACAGGCTTGTGTTTCACCGAATTTCGGATGCCGCAGAGTGGATCCAAAATAATCCCGGCCGCGACGCCGACCTGCAGCGGCAAATCGAGGCGGGCGCGCAGACGATCCGCGACGGAGGCGTGGTCGCCTTTCCGACAGAGACGGTTTATGGTCTCGGCGCCGACGTCTTTCAACCGAACGCGGTGGAGCGGGTTTTCAAAATCAAGGGGCGGCCCCATTACAATCCCCTGATCGCCCATGTCTTTGAGACGAAGCAGCTGACTCAGCTGGTGACCCATGTTCCGGATACGGCGCGGCGCCTGATCGAAGCCTTTTGGCCAGGGCCTCTCACCATTGTTCTTCCCAAGCGCAAAGAGGTCCCTGACATCGTGACCGGAGGCCATGACACAGTGGCCGTGCGCATGCCCGCGCACCCGATCGCTCGTGAACTGATCCGGCTTTGCGGCACACCGGTCGCGGCCCCGAGCGCTAACAGATTCACCTGCACGAGCCCCACCACCGTCCGTCACGTGAGGGAGCAGCTCGGAGATCGGTGCGATATGATGATCGACGGGGGTGCCTGCCGAGTCGGCGTGGAGTCCACTGTTATTTCTTTAACGGGCCCTGTCCCGGTGGTTCTGCGACCCGGGGGAGTTCCGATTGAGGATATTGAGCGGCTTCTGGGCACGGTGGAAACGCTCTCATCACCAGCTGAAAAAAAACGCGGAAAAGTACAGAGCCCCGGAACGATGCCGAATCACTACGCTCCGGCGACGCCTCTCGTTGTTTTTAAAGAAATCCCCCCCGACTACGAGAACCGAAGCGACGTTGGCGTGCTCCTGTTTCAGCCCTGCGAGAGGCGGTTTGCGGGAGTGGTCGAAGTTCTCAGCAGTTCAGGGAGTCCAAGGGAAGCAGCGGCCAACTTTTTCGCAGCCCTTTGCCGTCTGGATTCGCTCGGCCTGCGGGAGATTGTGGCAAAATACGCTCCTGCCCGCGGCCTTGGGAATGCCATCAACAACCGATTGTCAAAAGCCGAAAAGGGGAGAATCTCGCACGATGAATAGCGAGGCGCACGCTGCTTTCAAACAAACCATTGAGCAACGCATGTATTTCAACACCAAACAACTTGAAAGGATCAAACTATGACGACGAACCCCAAAGTAGCCATCGTAATGGGCAGTATATCCGACAAGGACGTCATGGCCGAGGCGGGAAAAGCGCTGGCTGAATTCGATATTTCATACGAAGCCCATGTCATGTCGGCCCATCGGACACCGGATCGTGTGCATGACTTTGTATCCGCAGCGTATGAAAAAGGGTTTCGCGTCTTCATCGCGGGCGCAGGCAAATCCGCGCATCTGGCCGGCGTCGTCGCCTCTCTGTCCTGCCTGCCGGTGATAGGGGTTCCCATGCAGACTTCGGACTTGGGAGGGTTGGACTCACTGCTCTCCACGGTGCAGATGCCGCCGGGGATTCCTGTCGCGACGACAGCTATCGGCAAGGCGGGGGCGCGTAACGCGGGCCTGCTGGCCGTTTCCATTTTGGCCGCGAGCGACGAAGAGCTGTATAAAAAACTCAAAACGTTTCGGGCCTCCATGGCGGCGAAGATAAGCAAAGACGATGAGCAGCTGCAAAAAGAAGATTGGATCGTGAACCGGTAGTCACTGGCCCCAATCCTGTTCGCCCAACGCCGGCTCCGGGCGCTACTGTCCCTTCAGGGCCCCGAGGAGCTCTTCTCGGGTAAAGGGCTTTGCCAAAAGGTGGATGCTGGCGGGATCGATCCCCTGCTCGGCCAGGGCTTCGAAGCCGTATCCGCTGATGTAGAGGATGTTCATGCCTGGAAATCGCTTTGCGACCTTGGCGCCGAGCTCCAGGCCGGTCATTCCGGGCAGGATGATGTCTGTCAGCAGGATGTCGATGAGTGTGGGTTCTCGGTCCAGCAGCTCCAGGGCGTCTTCGGCGCTGGTTGCTTCCAGTACGTGGTAACGCGCGGTGGAGAGGATCTTTCGGATCGCGGCTGCGACCGGCGGTTCGTCCTCGATCACGAGCACTCTTTGGCCTTGTCCTTGGGTCTTGTCCCATAGGGGGGGCACGGAGGTTTTCGTGGCAGACTTCTCAGCGCGAGGGAGGTAGACGGTCATTCGAGTGCCCTTGCCCTTGGCGCTGAGGACATCGATGGCGCCTCCGGACTGGTGCGCGCAGCCATAGACCATGGCGAGGCCCAGGCCCGTGCCCTTGCCCAGGCCCTTGGTGGTGAAGAAGGGCTCGAAGACTCGGGCCGCGGTCGCGGCGTCCATGCCCTTACCCGAGTCTCGGACGCACAGGTGCAGGTAGCGGCCCGGGGGGAGCTTCCCCGTGGTGGTTGGTTTGGGAGTTGTGAACTCCACCCAGTCGGTCTCGATGGCGACCTCCCCGGCTGCCGGCAGGGCGTCGCGGGCGTTGACCACCAGGTTGACGAGGATCTGCTCGAGCTGGCCCTTGGGAAAGAAGATCCGGCCGACCTCTGGGGTGAGCTCGAGGCTCAGCGTGTAGTTCTCGCCCATGAGGCGGCTGAGCATCTTCGATAGGTCTTGGATGATGTCGCCCGGATGGAGCAGGGCGGGTTTGACCACCTGCTTTCGGCTAAAGGCCAGGAGCTGTCCGGTCAAGGTCGCGGCTCGGCGCGCGGCCTTGAGGACCTCCAGGGCGTCGGCCTTGGCATCGGCATCTGTGGCCGAGTCCACCAAGAACTCGGCATAGGAGAGGATGACCGACAAGAGGTTGTTGAAGTCGTGGGCCACGCCTCCGGCGAGCCGGCCGATGGCTTCCATTTTTTGGGCTTGGAAGAGCTGCTGCTCCAGCTCTTTTTGAGCTGTGACGTCTGTCATGACGTAGACGCTTCCGCTGATCGCGCCGTCTGGGCCGGAAACAGGATCGCGCCTAAAGGAGTACCACCTGTCTTTGAACTCGATGAAATTCTCGACAGGCGCCGAAACGCTGCCGAATGCCGGGGGCGGGCTCGAGCTCTTGGAGCCGCTCGCCTCCTTGAGCAGGGAGCTCAAAGGCTCGTAAAGGATGTCGTCTTCTGTCCGTCCGAGCAGGTCCAGGGCGGTCTGGTTGGCGCGCAGCACCAGGCCTCGACTGTCGAGAAGGTAGACGCAGGACCCGATGGCGTCGAAGGTGCCTTGCCACGCCTGGGCAGCGTCTCGCTGCGTGGCCTCTGCCCGTTCGTGCTCCAGGACCCGGGCCGCCAGGGCGTCGTTCTTTTCCTTTT
>JAABTR010000128.1 GCA_011389755.1 Deltaproteobacteria bacterium
GTTCCCTTTACCTGGACATTCAGCCTCCTCGTTCCCTGGGCCACCATGAACGGGGTGTTGCTGGTTGTTTACTACCTGTGGGACAGCGTCGCGTACAAAAAAGAGCCCAAGGAGGCGCTCAAGTTCGACAGGGAGCACATCGAGCCCCTGCAGATCACAGGGCAGATCAACTTTTTGTGGCTCGCGGGCATCATCGCCTCGGTGGCGTTTTTAAACGCGAACTACATTGAGGCCGTCGCGAAGAACCACTGGCTTGGTTTCATTCGTGAGGTCGCGATGCTCGCGCTGGTGGGGATCTCGGTCTGGTCGACCCCCAAGGGGCTCCGCACGGCCAATAAATTCACCATGCACCCCATCACCGAGGTGGCGTTCTTGTTCATCGGAATTTTCATCACGATGATCCCGGCGCTCATCTTGCTCGAGACCCACGGAAAGGACCTGGGGCTCTCGCAGGCGTGGCACTATTTTTGGGCCACCGGCGTCTTGTCGTCCTTCCTCGACAACGCCCCCACCTACGTCACCTTCTTCACCACCGCCACCGGCTTGAACCTGGACCAGGCCCGCCTGCTCGCGGGCCAAGCCGCGCCCGAGGCGCTGATGTGGGTCGGAGACAACCTCATCAACGAGAGGGTCCTGACCGCCATATCGCTGGGAGCCGTCTTCATGGGCGCTAACACCTACATCGGCAACGGGCCCAACTTCATGGTCAAGGCGGTGGCGGAGGAGGCGGGCATCAAGATGCCCTCGTTCTTCGGCTACATGGCGTACTCCGTCCTGATCCTCTTGCCCCTCTTCGTCCTCGTGACCTTCATCTTCATCTGAGCTTTTTTTAAAGACCAGGCCAAAGTGGTGTTCGAAAACTGGATTATTCGACTATCGATTTTGTAATCTTTTTAGGTTGTGAAGATGGGCAGCTTAAAGCACTTCGTGCGTCCCGCGTGGCCGCTTTTTTTGGCCGCAACCCTGATCTTGGCCTCGATGGGTTGCGACGGGCGCCCGCGCGTGGAGCTGGTCTCCATATCGGCGGTGGGACCGCGGATGATCGAGCCCAAGGAGATCCTCGTCGTGCGAGGATCCGGCTTCGTGGAGGGGCCGGCGATTTTGGAGCTCGAGGGGGACTTCGAACAGGTGGGCATGGCTCCCGGCAAGCGACGCGGGGTCTCGATCGACGCGGTGGCCATCGATGAGGGGCGCGTGGAGGCCAGGGTGACCCGCAGGGTGATGGAGCGCCTGACACAGGTGCCGAGCCTGTTTCGAGGAAAGGTCACGTTGAGATTTCCTCTGCGCAGCGAGTCGGGGGCCGTCGGCCTCGCGGCCACCTTGGAGGAGGTGGAGCTCGACCTTCGGCCGGGGGGCGTCGGCGTGGCACAGCTCGCCTCTCGGCGCCTCTTAGCCCGGGTTTTTCTAAGGGAGTTCGGCATCGAGGTCGGCCGCGGCGAAGGCGTCGAAGGTCTCCGGGTGGCCGAGGTGCGGCCGGGAAGCCCCGCGGGCTCGGCCGGGTTGGAAGCCGGAGACACGCTCTCGGCGCTCGAGGGCGAGGCGCTCTCCAGGCTCGAGGATGTCGCGGGCATGGATCGCCGCGACGGGTATCGCTTTGAGTGGGTGACCCGGCGAGGTCGGGTGCGCACGGCCTCTCTCACGTCTTTGGATGGAGGGTGGCTGGGTTCCGATGAGCTCACGGCGATCGTGCTGGCGTCTTTGGCGCTGGGGGTCTTTGTGGCCTTTGCCGCGCCTCGCAGGCGCCGTTATCGGAGGTCCGCCTCCGCGATGGGCGATCCTCTCGCCAGGGCTTTGACTGTGGGAGCGATCTCGGTTCCTTTGCTGGTGGTGCCTGCGGTGGTGATGCTCACCCGCGCTCAGTTCGGGGTGACGGTTTTCCTCATGGGGCTCGGCGCCCTGGCGCTGTCAGGGGTGGCGCTCTTTGGAGACGGTCACCCCCTGCGCCGGGCCGGGTGGCTTTTGGTGCAGCTCTTCGCCGTCCCGGCGGTGGTGGGCGTTGCCGCGCTCTACGGTTCGGCTGTGGGGCTGTGGGACATCGTGGCGAGCCAGGAGGCGGCGCCGTGGCGGTGGCATGTCTGGTCCAATCCGTTCGCCGTGCTCGTTGTGTTCGGCGCTTTGTCGGTTCTGTGGCCCCGCGGCGCGAGCGGCCCCTTGTCCAGCCGGGCTGCATCTTTCGTCGGCTGGCTCGCGGCCCTGCCAGGAGCGCTCTTGATAGGGGCGTACTTTTTCGGAGGCTGGCTGTTGCCCGGGGTTACGGCGGCGGAGCAGATGGGAGAAAGCTGGCTTTTGTGCGCCGGTTGCCTCGTGTACTCCTCCAAGGTCTGGGCCATCTTGATCGTGGCGCGCTGGTATGCCCACCGGACTTCGGTGGGGCAAAGACGAGGCGACGCTCCCGCGGGTCTCTTGCAAGGCTCGGCGTTGCTGCTCGTCGGGGTCGCCGCTTCGTCGTTCTGGGCGATCGTCGATATTCCGGATATCTACCGGGTGGCCGGCCAGGTGCTGGCCACAGCGGCGAGCGTGACCTTCTTTACATCTCTTTTGCTCTCAGGGCTTCGCGGCGTTCGTCTGGCCTGAGAGCCTGCGCAGCTCGGCGACCTTCGCGACCACGTGCTCGGCGATGAGCGGCGGCACGAGCTCGCTGATGTCGCCCCCGAAGGAGGCCACCTCTTTGACGTTTTGTGATGACACGAAGAAGTACGGCTCGGACGTCATCATGAACAGAGTCTCGACGTTGGGCTGGAGCTTGCGGTTCATGTTGGCCATCTGAAGCTCGTACTCGAAGTCGGCCACGGCGCGCAGGCCGCGAATGATGACAGAGGCCCCGGCCTGTATGGCGTAGGCAACGGTAAGCCCTTCGAACGCGTGGATCTCCACCCTCGGCTCGCCCTCGAGCAGCTCCGTGATCATCTTCATCCGCTCTTGCACCGAGAACAGGGGCTGCTTGCGGCTGTTGATGGCGATGGCGATGATGAGCTTGTCGAACACCGCCAGCGCGCGTTTGGCGATGCCCAGGTGGCCATTGGTGAAGGGGTCGAAAGACCCCGGATAGATAGCGACCCTTCCCATTCCTGCCTTCCTTGCTCTGGTCGGCGTGTCGGCCGAGACCGTCCGCTCTACGAAACTGATTTCGGTGTCACCATAGCGCTTCGTGCGGGCGTAGCGCAACCCGCCAGGAGGCTCGGGGCGTCGTCCTTTTGGGTGTTCGGCCACGATGATCCCACCGTCAGACAGCAGGTCGCTCTTTGCGAAGTGCAAAAGCGCCTCCGACAAAAGCGAGCTTTCATAGGGAGGATCGAGAAACACCAGGTCGAAGCGCTCCTTTTGAGCTTCGAGCTTTGTCAAAGCGCGCAGCGCGTCCGAAGCGATTGTGCGGCAGCGCTCTTCGAGGCGCGTCGCGCGGATGTTCGCGGCGAGCGCGGCGCGGCTTCCGGCGGCCTGCTCGACGAAGACCACCTCGCGGGCCCCTCGGCTCGCCGCCTCGAGCCCCAGGGCGCCGCTGCCGGCGAAGAGATCGAGCACCCGTGAGCCGGACGGCCGGTCGCCCAGAGCTGAGAAGATCGCTTCGCGGACCCGGTCCGACGTGGGCCTGACGCTTCGCCCCGTGGGGACTTTTAGCTTGTGACCGCGGGCTTTGCCCGACACGATGCGCATGTCGCTTCCCATATCCGGTTTGCGCCCGCGTGCCAAGGAATCGTTTGGAATTTGTGATTGAGCGGCGGTGTCTAGGCCTGT
>JAABTR010000129.1 GCA_011389755.1 Deltaproteobacteria bacterium
AAACACGATGATTTTCTTGTTCCGGGCCTGATCCGTTATCTGAGCCTCGACGGTGGCGCCTTCGAGCATGGGCCTTCCGATTTTGGCTTTTGCTCCTTCGCCCAGCATCAAGACGCGATCGAGGGTGATACTCCCCCCGACCTCGCCTTCGAGCTTCTCGACACGGACCGTGTCACCTTCTGCGACTTTGTACTGCTTGCCGCCTGTCGCGATGATTGCGTACATATACTCCCTCGATTCCGACGTCTTGGATGCGTCTTCGCTTCGAACGACGCGCGCCGCCCCGGACCCGTTCCGGGGAGATCAGACGCGGTATTGTATCCAGCGCTCGAATGGGATCAAGAACATTATGAGATTATTTTTCTCGGAAGCCGAAAAGGGTCAAAGGCTCCTCCGACGGCGCGAAGCTCACGCGGTCCCCGAATTCCACCGGAAAGACCACGTGGGGGCCGTCCACGTACAGTCTCGCCGCTTCGGTCTTGGACCGGATCTCGAGCTTTTGGCCCCCTGAGATGAACCCGCGGGTTAAAGCCGGCTCCACGCGCTCCCGGATCCCCCCGCGGGGGAAGGCTTCGCGAACGACGAATTGGAGCCGTGAAGACCGCGGAGGCATCATCCGTCCCCCTGCCGACCGGATCGCGGCCGTGGACCCGGCCGCGGTGGCCACCCAGATGCCGGAAGAGAGCTGGGCCTCGCTTTTCCCGTCGTAGGAGATCACATAGCGGGTGGTCGAGGCCGGGCAGACGTGGCTGAAGAGCACATCGTTCAAGGCGCGGCGCGTCACGACCTCCCCGTTGACCTCGACCTGCATGCGCGCGAGCCGGACCGGCGCGAACTGGCCACGCAGCACGCTCTCGAGCGCGTGCTCGAAGCCGGAGGCGCCCGCGGCGGTCAAGAAGCCCACCGAGGTCGTCGGGGAAGAGTTTACAGCAAGGACTGGTGTCTTCGCGATGGCGTGAGATGCGTGCAGCACGGTCCCGTCGCCCCCGATGGTGATGACCAGGTCGAAGTCGTCGGGGGAGATGTCTTCGATGTGGTGTCGCCAGACGACCTCGAGACCGCTCTTGTCGAGCACCCTGCGCACGGCTTCCATGGCCGCGGCGTGGTTGGCGTGGGCGATCGCGATGTCCTCGACGAGGGGATCTCTGCACGTGACGAGGTCTACGAGGTTGCCGCTGCCGCGCTCGGTCATGAGATCTGTGTAGGCAGACCTTCGATGCACGACGAGGAGGCGCTTGTAAGACGTCATGCGGGCACTTTATCGCCGGGAAACGTTTCCGACAAGTGCTGGAAGTGACGGTGGCCTTGCGTTGATGCTCCGTGAGTGTCACGTAAGCGGTGGATGCTAGAAAGAGGAAACGAAACATGAGCCTTTCATCCAAAGAAATCGAAGCCATGGCGGCGCTCCTCGATGAAGACCTGCGGGGGGCCAAGGTGCGCAAGGTGCTCAGCCCCGAGACCGAGGGGCGCATCGTCCTCGAATTGCGAACCCCGGGCAAAAACCACTACCTCCAGATCGTCGCGGCTTTGGCGTTTACGCGCTTCGGCCGGATTGCTGGCAAACCCGACCGCGCGCGGGTGCCTCATCCGTTTGTGATGTTGCTTCGGGATCGCTGCACCGGCGCTGTCCTCACACGGGTCGCTCAGGTCGCGGCGGACCGGGTGGTGCGCTTCGACTTCAGAAGCCCAAGCGGCGAGGGGAGCATCATCTGCGAGCTGACCGGGAGGCACGCCAACATCTTTTGGGTGGATAAAGGGCTCATCGAGGGCTCCTTTTTTCCCAACCGATCCCATCGAAGGCGCCTGGTCCCCGGGCAGCCTTATCTCCCCCCGGAACCCCACGCCGATGAGCGGACGGAAAAGGGCCGCTTCGTCGGGGGCGCGGACCTCGAGGGGCGCATGGAGAGGCACTACCTTGCGCTCGAGTGCCAAGATCTGGAGACAAAGGACGCAGCCTGGACCCGCCGGCTCGCGCGGACCGCCAAGAAGCGCATCGACAGGCTGTGGGAAAACTTGGAGCAGGATCTCGCCCGCGCCGAACAGGCAGACGACCTGGAACAGCAAGGGCATGTCCTCAAGGCCCATCTGTCCACCGTGCCCAGAGGCA
>JAABTR010000130.1 GCA_011389755.1 Deltaproteobacteria bacterium
CCGAGGACTTCGAAGGGCGTCCCATCAAAATTGCCCTCGACCCCAAGCGCGACGCCGTGGGCAACATGAAGAGGCTCTTCGACAAGGCCAAGCGCCTGCGCCGCGCCATCGGGCGCATCGAGGAGCGCCGGGAGACCGTGCTCGCCGACAAGATCTGGATCGAGGAGATCTCACGGGACCTCGACCGGGCCGACTTCGATTCTTGGGCTGCCTTGCGCGAGAAAATCGCTGAACGCTTCCCCGATCTGGCGAAGAGGGCGCGCAGCCCAAAGATCGAACAGAGCCGCCGTCTGCCCTACAAGGAGTACCCCATCGCATCGGGGAGGCCCGCCCGGGTCGGACGCAGCGCATCGGAAAACGACGCGCTCACCCTGCGGCACTCGAGGCCCGACGACCTGTGGCTCCACGTCAGAGGCGCGCCGGGCAGCCATGTGATCGTACCCTTGGGCCGCGGTGAAGATCCCGGCCCCGAGCTCCTGATCGACGCGGCCCATCTGGCGGCCCATTTCTCCTCGCTTTCTTGCGAAGACGGGGTGGAGGTGATCTACACCCGGCGCAGGTACGTGCAAAAACCCAAAGGGGCCGCCGCGGGATCGGTGCGCGTCATCAGGGAAAAGACGCTGTCTTTGCGGGTCGAACACGAGCGCCTGAGGAGGCTTTTGGAGCGAGACGGCGAGAACAAGGGTCAGTAGTCTGCCGGACCTTCGTCCTGTGGGCCGAACCCCTGGCCGCCAAAACCGGGCGGAGGCCCCTCTTGGGCCCCAGAGTCGGTGTCGGGCGCGGCGCCGGCGGTGGGCGTGCCGCCGAACCCCGGGGGCGGTCCCTCTTGATGGGCCAGGTTGTCGAAGCGGGTGTACTGATTCAAGAAGCGCACCTCTGCGACGCCGGTGGGGCCGGAGCGCTGCTTTCCGATGATGATCTCGGCGACTCCGGGTTTTTCAGTCTCGGGATTGTAGACCTCGTCTCGATAGACGAACATGATGATGTCCGCGTCCTGCTCGATGGCGCCGGACTCGCGAAGGTCCGACATCATCGGTCTTTTGTCCGGCCGGCTCTCCAGGCTTCGGTTGAGCTGGCTCAAAGCGATGACCGGCACCTTGAGCTCCTTGGCCATGGACTTGAGGGTCCGCGAGATCTCGGAGATCTCCTGCTCCCGGTTGTCTTTTCGCCGGCCGCTGCCGTGCATGAGCTGAAGGTAGTCGATCACCACCAGACAAAGACCCTTCTCCGCGAGCAATCTTCGGCACTTGGCGCGAATCTCCAGAGGGGTCATGGGGGAGCTGTCATCGAGATAGACGGGGTACTGGGACAGATCGTTGGCCGCTTGTATGAGCCGGGGCCAGTCATCCTTTTCCAGGCGGTTCGACCGCATCTTGGTGGCGTCGACGCGACCCTCGGAGGAGAGCATACGGCGCACGAGCTGCTCCTTCGACATCTCGAGGGAGAAGACGATCCCCGGCTGCATGGTGAGCTTGCAGGCGTTGACGAGCAGGTTGAGCGCGAAGGAGGTCTTTCCCATGGCTGGGCGGCCCGCGACGATGATGAGGTCGGTGCGCTGTAGTCCCGACGTCATCTTGTCGAGCATGGAGAATCCGGTCGGTATCCCCGTGACCTCACCGGTGCGGCCCGCGGCCAGCTCGAGATCCCGAAAGGCGTCTTTGACCACGTGGGAGACGTGGGAGTACTGCTCGCCGATGTGCTGCTGCGAAGCTTGGAAGACCGCGGCCTCGGCGTCGTTGAGGAACTCTCCGGCCTCGCCGTAGTCGGTGTAGCCTCGGGCGACGACCTCCTGGGCCGCGTAGATCATCCGCCGCACCGCCGACTTTTCTTTGACGATCTGGGCGTAGTGTTCGATGTTGGCGATGGTGGCCACGGAGTCGGTGAGAGTCGCGAGCACCATCGGTCCGCCGATGCGTTCGAGATCCCCTTGCTTGTCGAGCTGATTTCCCAAGGTCACGTGATCCACCGGCAGACCGGCTACGGACAGCGAAGAGATCGCCTCGAAGATCCTGCGGTTGACCTCGACGTAGAAATCATCTGGCCGCAGGATGTGCTGTACCAAGGCGAGGGCGTCGTTGTTGAGCAAGATCCCACCCAAGACGGCGGTCTCCGCTTCGATGCTGTAAGGGGGGATGCGCCCTTCAGCGTCTCTGGGAGGTCTTGGCTCGGCGGTTGTGTTGGGCGATTTTCTCATGCGCGCTCCGAAAAAAAGTCCTTCGTTGTCCGCAAGAAAAATCGCGAACGGACCCAATTCTCGATCCGATGACCGGTAAGTTCAAGGAGATCCTTATTTATTCGTAATGGGATGGGATCTGCCGGGCGGCCGCCGAATAAACGACTACTGCTTGACGACCCAGAGCTTGAAGGGAGCAGCCTCGCCGCCGTGGAGCTTGAGATTGACGGTGTAGACCCCGAGCGCCTTGATCGGCTCCTCGATGAGGATCCGCCGGCGGTCGACCTTCACGGCGTCTTTCGCGAGCGCCTCTTCGATGTCTCGGGTGGTCACAGATCCGAAGAGCTTCTCGTTTTCACCCGCCGGTTTGGCGACGGTCACGCTCAGCTCGGCGAGCCGCGCTTTGACCTGATTGGTCTCTGCCTTGGCCGTGTCGATCTGTCGCTGGATCACCCGAATCTGATGCTCCATCATCTTGATGTTGCGGGAGGTCGCGGGAGCAGCCAGTTCCTGCGGGATCAAATAGTTTCGGGCATAGCCGGGCTTGACGTTCACGATGGCACCGGGGTTTCCCAGATGGGGGACTTCTTCGCGCAAAATGACCTTCATCGTAGCCTCCTATCTCACTTCGGTGCCGTGAAGGGCATCAAAGCGATGTTCCGAGCCCGCTTGATCGCCAGGCACACCTGGCGCTGATGCTTGGCGCAGTTTCCGGAGATTCGGCGCGGGACGATCTTGCCACGCTCGGAGATGAAGTAACGCAGCCCCTGCGGATCCTTGTAGTCCACTTTGACATTTTGATCGGCGCAGAACCTACAGATCCGCCGCCTGCGACCCCCCCCCCGACGCTTGTCGAATTTTCCGATGTTGCTCATCTGATCCTCCTAGTCCTTGTCCGTGTCTTCTGCTTCGTCGGAGTCGTCTTCTTTTGGAGAAGCCTTCTCCTCATCCTCGTCGGAGTCGTCTTCTTTTGGAGAAGCCTTCTCCTCATCCTCGTCGTCAGAAGACTCTTCATCCTCATTCTGGTCTTCGTCGGAGGAAGCCTCCACCTTGGAGGGCGCGTGCTCTTTGGCCCCTCTGTCTTCGGCGACTTCCTCTTCGAAAAGCGGCGCGAAAGAGATGTCCTCTTCGTGGACCGGACGGGCTTCGGGGTTCACGTCCTCTTCGATCTTGACCGTCATGTACTTGATGACGGGCTCGATCATGCGCATGTTGCGCTCGACCTCGTGGACCATGTCGGCGTAACCGAGATAGTGCAGGTAGATGTAGGTGCCTTTGGTCTGCTTGGCGACCGGGAAGGCCAGGCGGCGCTTGCCCCAGTTCTCTGCTCGAAGCAGTTTGCCCTCGAGGCGGGAGATCACCTCTGTCAACCGTCCGGAGATCTGATCGAGCTGATCAGAAGTGGATTCCGGGTTGACGATGAAGATGGTCTCGTACTCGCGGGCCCTGTGTTTGGGTAGCTCTTGGGCCATTTCATTCCTCCTTTTGGGTCCAGCCCCGCCCGAGCCCTCGTGGCCGGGGGAGCAAGGAGCGTTTGTGGTGGCGACCCTTTTCTTGGTCATGGTCAAAAAAAGGGAACGCGAGCGCGCTATTTAGCGTATGCGCTGCTCTCAGTCAAGGACGGATTGTTGGGATTGACACAAACTTCGATCGTGGGTGGATCAGACCAGTCCCTGGTCGATCATCGCGTTGGCGACGAGGCGGAATCCGGCGATGTTAGCGCCGTTGACGTAGTTGCCGGGGCAGCCGAACTCTTCGGCCGAGCCCAGGCAGGAGTTGTGGATGTTCTTCATGATGCCGTGCAGCTTCGAATCTACCTCCTCGGAGGTCCAGTGCCCGTGGGTGGCGTTTTGCGACATCTCGAGACACGAGGTGGCGACGCCGCCCGCGTTGGAAGCTTTGCCCGGTGCGAAGAGGATCGTCTCGGACAGCAGCTTGAGGCCGCCTGGAGTCGAGGCCATGTTGGAGCCTTCGACGACGCACTTGCAGCCGTTTTGTATGAGGGCCTTGGCGTCATTGCCGTCCAGCTCGTTTTGGAAGGCGCAGGGCAGCGCCACGTCGACGGGCACTTCCCACGGCCTCTTGCCAGGGACGAACGTGACGCCGAACTTGTCGGCGTAGTCCTTGACCATGTCGCGGCAGCTGGCGCGCATCTGGAGCATGTAGCGGAATTTCTCTTCCGTGCCGATGCCGTCTTCGTCGATGATGTAGCCGTCGGGGCCGGAGAGGGTGACGACCTTGGCGCCCAGCTCGGTCGCCTTCTGGGCCGCGCCCCACGCCACGTTGCCGAATCCGGACACCGCGACGCGCTTGCCGTCCAGGCTCTCGCCCTTGGTCGCGAGCATCTCTTCGGCGAAGTAGACCACGCCGTAACCGGTGGCCTCGGGACGCATGAGGCTGCCGCCCCAGTTGTAACCCTTACCGGTCAGCACCCCTTCGAAGCGGTTGCTGAGCTTCTTGTACATGCCGAACAGGTAGCCGATCTCGCGACCGCCCACGCCGATGTCGCCTGCCGGGACGTCCGTGCGAGCGCCGATGTGCCGGAACAGCTCACTCATGAAGCTCTGGCAAAAACGCATGACCTCGTCGTCCGATTTGCCGTTGGGATTGAAGTCGGAGCCGCCCTTGCCGCCGCCCATGGGCAGGCCGGTCAGAGCATTTTTGAAGATCTGCTCGAAGCCCAAGAACTTGAGGATGCTCAGGTTCACGGAGGGGTGAAAACGCAGGCCGCCTTTGTAAGGGCCGAGGGCGCTGTTGAACTCCACGCGCCAGCCCCGGTTCACATGGGGGACGCCTTGATCGTCCATCCACGGGACGCGGAACATGATGGTGCGCTCGGGTTCGGTGACCCTCTCCAGGATCCGGGACTCTTTGTAAACCGGCACCTTCTCGACAACGGGCGCCAGCGACTCGAGGACCTCGGTCGCGGCTTGGATGAACTCCTTCTCCCAGGGGTAGCGCTTGGTGAGATCGTCGATAACCGCGTTCACATACGTGCTCATGATCATTCCTCCGATAATTTGACCCGTGCTTCTTCGTCGGGCTCGCGTCCGACCCCACGGTCGATCCGCGTTATTTGCGGACCACACAAGCGCGGGGCTATCGCCATTTTACTCGGAAGTCAATTCAAATCGCGCGGCAATGGGGATTAATTTCACAGCACGTTTTCGCCCGGGGATCCGGCATCATATTTGCGTGGATATCTGCGCGCCGGGCTTGGCGATCACCGAGATCCCCCGGGTCCCGTCCATCACCAAGGTGACCGGCCGATCGATGCGCACGTGGAGGAGGTGCTTGGTGCGCTCCATCACGGGTTGACTCTTGAGCCAGCTCCAATCCACGAAGCCCTGCTCCTGCCGCGCCGGGATCGTAAAATAGCCGATGTTCATGGACGTCACGTTGTGGAAAAAGTGGGAGCCCAGCGATGAGTCGATCCTGAAATCCTGAAGAGCCACCTCGGCGATGACCCGAGAGTTCGATATCTGCCCGAAGTTGACCGGGATCCCGAGCCAGGGATCCCGCGTGCCCCAGCGGCCGGGTCCCAAGAGGATGTACTCTCGCCCTTCGCTCCGCAGCTTCTCGTTGAGACGCCCGACCTGCCGGGCGATATCCACGGTTTGAGCCTTGTCGAACGTGTCGGGATCGACAAAGACGAAGTCTTGGAGCGTCTCGTTGCGCCCGTTGCCCATGCCTTTTTCGGTGTACAAAACGAGCTGCTCCCGATCGAGGGCGTCCACGTCGATGGAGCATTTCTCGGCCTGCTGGACGAGCGGCTTGATCTGCAGAACGTGGAAGGAAAATTTTCCCCGGCGGTTCTTCTCGAGATTCACGGCGAACTCGATCTCCACCGGGGTGCGCATCGACTCACGAACGATATTGAGGACGGTGTCGATGGCGTTGCCAAGGGAAAAGTAATTGTATTTGAGGATATCGGCGAAATTGAGGACCCGCGGCCCGGGCCGCAAGATCCCCGGGACGATGCGGCTGTACTGGTAGTCGTAGGTCGACGCGAGGTGCTGCAGGGACCCGTGCCTTTCGGCGTCTTCGAGGCTCAGGGTCACGCAGCTGGAGTCCTCGCCGCCGATGAGACTCAGATCCTTTCGGCAAAGGTCGATGGCGTAGAAATGTTGCTGCGCGTTTTCCATCTGGTGCTCGGGGGCGACGAGATCCATCTTGGGATACTTCGGCGAGAATCGGAACGCCTTCTCCCCCTCCACCACGTATCGGCCGAGACCCATGGCCATGGTGGCCACACCGTCCTCGGGGCGCAGCGAGGAGACAGGATAGTAGTTGTAAGATTGGGCCGTGCCGCTGATATCGGGATAGAAGGTCTGCTCGTGTCTGCGCCCCACCACCCGCTGGATGATCACGGCCATCTTCTCTTCCTCGACTTGGTAGTTCACCGCGTCGAAGTACGAGCGGGCCTTGGGCGAGAACACAGAGGCGTAGACGAGGCGCACGGCGTCGCACAACTGGCGCTCGCGCACCTCCAGGTCCGGGTGGTTGTTGGGCAGCATGAAGGTGACGTAGATCCCCGCGAAGGGCTGATTGAGCATGTCCTCGAGGATCCCTGACGAGCGGACGGCCAGGGGCGTGTTCACCTGCCCGAGGTAGGTGCGCAGGCGCGCGTGGAGCCCGTCCGACAGGCGGCACGACAAGAAGCGCTCCTGGACGCTCTCGAAGTCGGCGTCGCTGCGCCAAGCGTCGTGCAGCCGGTGCCTCGACAAGAAGTTCTCGAATTCGTCGGTGCCGATGATCGCCGTGTGGGGCAGATCCACCTCGACGTCGCCGAGGATACGGGAAAACTCCATCCGCTCGAGCAGGTTGTTGATGAACAGGAGCCCGCGGCCTTTTCCTCCCAGGGCGCCGCCGGCCAGGCTGGTGATGTACCGGGAGTCGCCGAGCAGCGCTTCGTCGAAGTTGACCACCTCGCCGCGGTTTCGTTCGTAGGTGAGCTGGTGGAAGTAATCGATGAGCAGCCGCCGCATCTCGTCTACCGAGGAGAAGTCGGAGATCTTGAGGCGCCGCAGCTCCTTGGCTTTTCGGATCTCACCGCGGGCCATCAGCCACGTCGAGAACTGATTGCGGCTGGAGTGGTACAAGAAGGTCTCGTCCGACATCACGTGGAGGTAGGCCTCGAACTCTTCGAGGTTTCGGGCGCTGGCGATCTCCTCGCCCCACGTATTGCGAAATACGAAGGGGCCGAACCCGCAATAGGCCAGCATAAAGTTGCTCAGATCGCGGCCGATGCTGTGGCTGTGCTTATGGATGAACGCGGCGCCGAGCGACTCCGCCTTGTGCCGGTTCTCCACATCGGAGCTCTGCAGCAGAGTCGGCGTATCCGGCGCGACCTTTTTGACGTAGCTGATGAAGCTCACTCCGGCCTCTGGGTCGATCTGGCCGCCCCGGGAGTATTTAACGTCAGATATCACGCACAGGATGTAGTCCCTGTAGGTTTCGAAAAGCTTTTGGGCGTCCTCGTAGTTCGTGGCGAGCAGGACCTTGGGGCGGGCGCGCATCCTCGGGACCTTGTTCACCTCGTCGAGGTTTTCCTCGGAGATGAGAACCTGGGTCTGCTTGACGACCTCGCTATACAGAAGCGGCAGGTAGCGGGAACAATACCGGATCGAGTCCTCGATGAGCAAGATGACCCGGACCATGCCGATCTGGGTGTCGCGGTGCACGTTTATTCGGTCTTCCATGAGCTTGATCATGGCGAGAAAGACTGGCGTGTCGCCGTTCCAGACGAAGACCCAGTCCACGTGCTCGGGTTTGTTGTCTCCGGAGAAGAGGTGGATGTCCTTGTTGTTGTTGACCAGCATGAGCACCGGCATGTTCGGATCGAGTCTCTTGATGCGCGCTGCCAGGTCGACGTTGGCGCGTCTGTCTATCCCGACCATCAAGATGACCATGTCGAAGCGGCGATTGCGCAGCCACTCGAGCGCCTTGTCGGGCGAAGAGACCGAAGTCACTCGGGGGGCCGAGGTGAGGCTGAGCTGGTAGTATTCCCCGAAGATCGCCTCGGACAGCCGCCCTTCTCGCTCAAGAGTAAACGAGTCGAAGAGGCTCGCCACGAGGAGCACCTCCCGCACCTTGTCGCGCATGAGGTCGTGATAGATGTCTCTATCGTATTTGTTCTCGCTAAATATGTCGAAGAGATCGGATATGGAGCTGCTGGACACGGTGCTTCCTCTCCTGCGGTTTCGTTTCGTCGGCTTTACCAACCGAAGCCGGTTTCCGGCTACTGCGGATTCTCCTTTTGGGATTCTACGTTTGGCGCAAAGAAAAACAAACGCCGAGATACGATGGGAGAGCCGGTGGCGCAGATGGCAAAGAAATCAAGGATTTCAGTCGCGGCGTTCTTCGATGGGGAGGTACCGCTGGCCGAACGAGCCGGTGTAGATGGCCCGCGGCCTAAAGATTCGGTTGTTTTCCAAGTACTCCAGCACGCGCGCGGTCCACCCAACCACCCGCGAGACGGCGAAGGTGGGGGTGAACATCTGTTTGGGAATACCCAGGCAGGTGTAGACGAGACCCGAATAGAAATCCACGTTGGGGTAGATGCTCTTGTCCTGGCCGAGCTCCTCGATGACCTTTTTTTCGAGAACTCTGGCCGTCTCGAGCAGGCTCGTCACCTCTTCGCAGCTCCCCGAGAGCATCTCGGCCAAGGGGCCGAGAACTCGGGCTCGCGGGTCGTACTTTTTGTAGACCCGGTGACCGAAGCCGATGATCTTCTTGTTCTCGGTGCGGGCCTTATCGAACCAGCCCGGGACGTTCTCGGGTCTGCCGATCTCTTCGAGCTGATTGATAACCTGCTCGTTGGCTCCGCCGTGCAGCGGCCCGTTCAACGCGGCGATGCCCGACCCGATCGAGAAGTAGATGTCGGACAGGGTCGAGGCCACCACCAGGGTCGCGAACGTGCTCGCGTTCATCCCGTGGTCTGCGTGGAGGATGAGCGCCACGTCCATGATGCGCGCGCTCTCAGGGTCCGGGCGCTTGCCCGTGAGCATGTAGAGGTAGTTGGCCGCGTGGCCGAGCTCGGGATCCGGCTCGAGGGGCATGAGCCCTTTTTGAATTCTGGAGATGGCGGCGGCGATGGTGGCTACGCCGGAGATGAGGTGGAGACAGGACTCGGTCCCCTCTGCCGAGCGGCACGGGGCGCTGGCTCCTTTGGGCAAAAACTCGTACGTCGCGTCGTGCTCGCCCCGCGGCGGCCTCTCCATGCCCATGGAGTCTTCGTCGGATCCGATGGCGCTTACGGGATCGGGGCGGCCCGACAGCCGATCGAGGCTGGTGAACTCTTGCCGCATGAGGTTGGTCCCCAGGCGAAGGGCGCCCATGACGTTCATGTTCTCGACGGGAAACCCCATCAAAAGCCTGAGCGACTTGGGGACGTGGCGGTACGCGACGAGCCTGTCGTTGAACGCTTCGAGCTCGCGGCGGGTGGGAAGTTTTCCATAGAGCAGCAGGTATGAGACCTCTTCGAAGCTCGAACGCGCCGCCAGCTCGAAGATGTCGAAACCTCTGTACACGAGGGCGCCCTTTTCCCCGTTGACGTAGCCGACCTTGCTCTCGCAGGCCACGGCGCCTTCCAGTCCGGGGCCCACGGTGCACTCGATGGGCCAGTCGGCTTCGTGGTGGGTGAATGACGGCTGCACGTCGCCCGCGTCTTCCAGGCGCGCTTGTTTTGCCGCTTCTTGCAGGATTTTCTGGAGTCGTTTCGGGTCCTTTTGTGTGGTCATGTAGGTACCTCCCGACGTCCCGATCAGTCAGGACGGGTGCCATGTGCGATGCCGATTGATGAATGAGTATTATTTTTACAACGGTAACGACGGGGTCAAGGGGTATGCCTCTCGTGATTCGAAAAAAAATCGCGAGGCCCACGGCAGGATCGGTCGTTTGGTTGGCGGACGGGTTTACGAGAAGAGGTAGATGAGCCCGGCGACCGCGGCGACGACGATGATGGCTCCGACGATGATGAGGCCCAGGTCGTTGCCGCCCGGGGGTGGCGGCTCTTCTTTGGCGGACCGAAGATGCGCCTCTTGCTCGCTACTTTCGGCGATTGGGTCCGCCGGTCCCACCTTCGGTGTGTCTGAGGGGCGCTCTATCTTTCCCGTGGGTATCGTGTGGTCCCCTTTTTCCCGGGCCGGTTCATAGACCCCGCCGGGCCTCTCCCAGCCGCCGGCCCGGGCCTCGTCTCTGCCCATAGCAAAGGAGGCCGTGGCCACCTCGGGTGCTTCGAAGATCTCGGTGAGGCAGCGGGAGGCGGGGTGCTCGAGGGACAAGGCGCTGTGGCCCAGCTCGAAGACCGCGCCCTGATCGATTCGGGCTGCCTCCACCGCTCTGCCGCCGACGAACAGGCCGTTGCGGCTGCCCAGATCTCGCACGAAGAGGCCGTCGGCCTCGATGAC
>JAABTR010000131.1 GCA_011389755.1 Deltaproteobacteria bacterium
CTCCACCGCTCTGCCGCCGACGAACAGGCCGTTGCGGCTGCCCAGATCTCGCACGAAGAGGCCGTCGGCCTCGATGACCACCTCGGCGTGTCGGCGCGAGATGTCGGGGTCGTCCAAGACGATGCCGCAGTCGCGACCGCGCCCGATGATGATGTTCGCTGGGCCGAGCGGCAAGTCGTAGCGGCGTCCCTTGGAGGGCCCCGAGCCGACGACCAGAGTCTTGACCGTGGTCTCGCGGCCGCTGCGGGCGAGCATCCGCGCCATCATATCCTTGGCCTGTTCGAGGCAGATGTCACGAGAGTCCTCGGCCACGGCGCCCACGCCCACGTGAAATCGTATCCGAAAACACCCGATAGCGATGATGTCGCCGTTTTTGAGCTTGTGGGGGCGGTGGGCGATGAGCCGCTTGCCGCCGACCTCGGTGCCGTTGAGGCTGCCGAGATCGGCGACGGCGTAGTCGTTGCCCTTGAGCTTGATCTCGGCGTGGCGGGTGGAGACGGACATATCCGGCAGACACACGTCCGCTGAGCGCGCGCGGCCGAACAAGATGCCGTCTTGGACGAAGCTGCGCGCGTACTCGCTGGCCGGATCGGCCCAATCGGTGATGGTCAATCGTACCGCCATGGCTACCCGGGCCACCGCTGGGCCAGGGGGAATCGCCGCCCCATGCCGAAGGCCTTGCCCGTGACCTTGAGCCCCGGAGGCGCCTGACGCCGCTTGTACTCGTTTATCCGCACCAGCCTTGCGATCTCCTTGACCACCTTCTCGTCGAAGCCGTCGTCTACCACCGTGTCCACATCCCAGCCCAGGTCGATGAGGCGCTCCAGGACGGCGTCGAGGACGTCGTAGGGGGGCAGCGAGTCCTCATCTTTTTGGTTCTCGCGGAGCTCGGCGCTGGGGGGCTTGTCGATGATCGACCGGGGGATCACCTCCCGGTGGGCGCTGAGTCTCTCGCACAGCCTGTACACCATGGTCTTGGGCACGTCCGAGAGCACGGCCAGCCCGCCGGCCATGTCCCCGTAGAGGGTGGCGTAGCCCACCGCCATCTCGGACTTGTTGCCCGTGGACAAGAGCAGGTGACCGAACTTGTTGGACAGCGCCATGAGCAGCACGCCACGGCAGCGGGCCTGGATGTTCTCTTCGGCCACATCGAATGGGCGGCCTTCAAAGACCGGCGCGAGCTTGGCCAAGAATGTCTCGAACGGCTCCTCGATCCCCAGCACCCGGTGGTGGAGCCCGAGATTTTTGGCGAGCGCCTCGGCGTCGCTCACCGAGCCCGGAGACGAGAACCGAGACGGCATGGCGACCGTGTGAACGTTTTGTGGGCCGAAGGCGCGGGCGGCGATGGCGGCGACCAGAGCCGAGTCGACCCCGCCGGACAGGCCGATGACCGCCGAGGAGAAGCCGCACTTGCGGGCGTAGTCTTTGACGCCGAGGGTGAGCGCCTCGATGACCGCGTCCTCGTCGTTGCCGGCGTTTGGCTTGACGGTCCCTCGCTCGGCGTCCGTATCCACCACGACGAGGTCTTCTTCGAATTCAGCGGCTGCCGCCCAAATATCTCCCTTGGGTCCGATGGCCAAGGAGCGCCCGTCGAAGATGAGGTCGTCGTTTCCTCCGACCTGGTTGACGAAGATCACCGGCGTCCGATGCCGCCTGGCCACCTCGATGAGCATCTCGCGCCGCCGGAGCCGCTTGCGCAGAGTAAAAGGCGAGGCCGCGACGTTGATGAGGATCTGAGCGCCCTTTTGGACCTGCTCATCCACAGGGTCCCGTTCGTAAGGCTCGTCCCGATACCCCGGCACGTTCCAGATGTCTTCGCAGACGCTCAGGCCCAAGGCGACCCCGTCGAGGTGCGCGAGGCCCACGTGGTGGGCCGGCTCGAACCAGC
>JAABTR010000707.1 GCA_011389755.1 Deltaproteobacteria bacterium
GCGGCGTCTCGGGATTATACAAAGGAGCCGACCCGGATTTGATTCTCGCCGGTCACAACCACTACATCGCAGACGAGAATCCTCACCCGATGGACGGCGATCCGATGCAGTACATCGCGTCCTCGATCAGAGATCATGCGCCAGAGTTCAACCTGTTCCGCGTCGACGTCGGGTCGGGAACCTATTCCACTGTGAGCGGACCGACGGCTCAGGTCGTCGCGATCGAGAACCCCGGCGACAAAGACACCCCGGAGCTGTACAGGCCCCGTCTCACGCTGTCTTTCTCAAATGAAAATGACGGAACGTCCTCGAGCAACACAGCCATTATCGACAACCGCTTCGAGTTTTCTCTTCCAGAAGCCATGATCCGATTTGTCATGCCGCTCGGATATGACTACACCGCCTCCAAGGGAACTATCGAGCAGGCGTTTGATGGCTTCTTTTTCCGAATCGTAGATGTGCGGCTCACCGTCCCTGCAGACAGCAAGGCCGAGGTCAGCATCAGCGGTGTCTAAAAAAGCCGCAAAATCGCACGCCACCCCTTGCTGAGCAAGTATCTATCAACACGGCCCTTGGATTTGTGCATTTTTCCTGATATTACGATCTCTACCTTTTTCGCGGCGAAAGGGCCTGTAAGGCCTCGCGGTGGAGCTTGGTGGGTCTCAATCGGTGTAGGCTCCGCTCTTTTAAGGGGAGGCAAGCATGGCAAAGAGTACCAAAAAGGACTCGTCTAAAGAGCTGGCAGGACATTTCGAGTACATGGTTTTTTCGACGCCGGGGCAGCCCTTCGTCGTCGACATCTCGTCGCTGCTTCCCGTAAGTCCCAATAAAATCCAGGTGGTTGTCGGCGGTCAGCGTCAAAAAGGGACCAGAACTGCGCCTCTCGCCGTCAATTGGGAGGTCGATGGAACCAGTGGCCTCGCGCTGAAGCTCTGGGCGTATGACGCCGGCGGCAATCCGCCGAGCATGTCGGACAACGACTGGGCTGGGGCCGCGATTAAAATCGACTACCAGGTTTCGGCCTCTTGAGCTCCCCTTGATTCTCCGAAGGTCCGGGCATTGGGCTGAGTTCCACGCGGAGATCTGAGCGCTCACGCGGATATTTGACCGCGGATCGCCCACAGATCGGGAAACAGCGGCGTGGACAGTGTGTTTTTCAAAAAGCTCACCGTGGGGTGGGGGTATCCTTCGGTCTCTGCCGTCAACACCCGCTCGACCATGCGCACATGCCTGTAGCGCCAATTTTGAAAAACTTCGTCGAGCTCCACAAGCGCGTCCAGCAGCGAGGCCAGCGTTGGGTCCTTGGCGTGTATCTCTCTCAGAAGAGACTGGAGCTGCTCGCACGGGATGACAGGTCCGGTCCGATACTCCTGAAGGCACTCGGCCGGGACGTCGAAGCCGAAATGGGTCAGATGAAGCAGGATGGAATCCCACAGGCTCGGCGCATCGAACAGGGCCTCGAGGACCTCTCTGTTTTGAGTCCCTTTGCGAAAGCGTTCGAGGATCTGTAGCTGGCGGTGGCCGACCAAAAACTCGAGCTGCCGCACGTAAATCGGCCTGAACGCGTTGCCGGCCTCGAGGACCTCTCCGAACTTGGAGAGCTCCGCGGTCGACATCGTCTCGACCAGATCCAGCTGGCTCATGAGAACGCCGAGGATCTTTGAGACGCGCCGGGCCGTCATGGTGGCCTGCGCCGTGTTGTCGCTGGCCAAGAGGACCTGAAAAAACGTGGCCTCATGCAGGACCTCTTTGAACCAGAGCTCGTAGGTCTGATTGACGATGAGATAAACCATCTCTTCGTGAGCCAGGGCGTCTTGGGAAACATCTGTGTTACTGAGCTGTTTGATGATGGCTTCGTAGTTGATGTTGGGTTGCGCCATGCCGAGGGCCTCCCTTGAACCGACTCCGCCCCTTTTAAGGGGCGGCTGCGGGGTCCCCAATACCGAGCGATTCGTGGTTTATTTAATCACGTGTTTCGTGAAGTCAAAGGTTCGTATCGGGAGTTTTTGGTGGGCGACTGTGCGGTCCGGCGTTTCGTCGCTGTGACGATGGATCAGCAGGTGGCCCGTTTCCAGTTGCGTCGAATCTCATCGAGCTGCCCTGGGTTGCGTTCGACCACGTACTCTTCGAGATATCCGCAAGCACAGCAAACGTTTACGCGAACGAGGATGTCGCTGAAGGGGATCACCGGTATGCGGCTGCGCTTCCCGGTCTTTTCATTTCCTTCGTTGGTGTAGACTTCTTCGCTTTGGCACTTCGGGCATCGTTTGGGCTTTTCCATCGCCGAAAAAGTATATCGGCAAAATTGTCTTCGGCTAACAAGAATTGGCTGGTCGCCGGTTTTTTTGTGACTCCGGCTGGGTCGCCTGCGAAGGAGCCTTTGAGGGAGCCGGCGAAGTGCTTAACTTAATAAAACGCGACCTATAAAAAAACATGAAGAGCAAAGCAGCGAGGGGGCCATGCGACAATCTAGGCACAACGAGAGGTTTTCCGTGAGCTTGCCCGTAGAGATCGACACGGCGCTGCGTGACAGCCCTTTTTGCGAGCGAACCCGCGACCTGAGCTCTGGTGGAGCTTTTGTGTTCAGCAACGTGGGGCTATTTGTCGGGGAACCGCTAGTATGCACGATTAAGGTCCCGTCCGACGAATGGGTCTACTCGTTTTTTTCGCGGGTGGCGCACGTGGTTCGAGGCAGGGAGGGGCGCGATGGGTTCGGTGTGGAGTTTTTGACGGCGACCATCCCGCAAAAAAAGAGAATGCAGGACCTGCTCGTGGAGCTGTACAGCCAAGCGGCTGCGAAGGAATCGCTTCGAGACCGTCGGTCGAAGCTCTTTTGGAAGAAGCTCAGCCGGCATCTGCTGCTGAGGCGGGTGCTGCATTAACAGATTGTTTTAGACGCCCCATTCTTTGAACAGACAGGGGAGCTCGTCGATCACATCGGATGCCACGAGGGCGATCTGGCCAAGCCGCTTCGTCACGCGATCCGCGGCCAAGCCGTGAGTGTAGACTCCAAGCATCGCGGCCTCGAGAGGGGCGAGCCCTTGGGCGAGGAAGCCTCCTATCATGCCTGTCAGGACGTCACCCATGCCACCGGTGGCCATGCCGGGGTTTCCAGTGGGATTCACGAACACCCTGCCGTCCGGAGCCGCGATGACCGTGTGGGCGCCTTTGAGCACGATGACCACCCGGTGCCAGGCGGCCGCCTCTTTGGCGACACCGATTCGGTCTGCCTGGACGTTGGCGACGGTCTTGTTGACGAGGCGGGCCATCTCGCCGGGGTGGGGCGTCATGACCATCGGTGTGGTGATCCTGCCGGCTCCGGAAGGATCGGCGGCGAGGATGTTCACGCCGTCGGCGTCCACAACGGCGGGGACCTCTGCCATCTGGAGCATTTTGATGAGCAAGGTGGATATCCCGGGCGCCGTAGATAATCCCGGCCCGACGGCGATGGCCTTTTTTCCGTCCAAGAGCCGGCCGACCCGCCTCATGTTTTTTTCCGTGAGCGGCGCGTCGGTTCGCTCCACCAGATGATCCACCATCACCTCGCAGCACTTGGCTTCCAGGACGGGCTGGGCCATCTCGGTGGTCGCGATCGTGACGAGCCCGGTCCCCGAGCGCATGGCGGCACGGCCTACCATGGCGGCGGCGCCGGTCTTGCCGAGGGAGCCGGCGACGACGAGCAGGTGTCCGAAGACGCCTTTGTGCACGTCGGCGCTGCGCGACGGCAGGAGCGCCTTGATGAGGCC
>JAABTR010000708.1 GCA_011389755.1 Deltaproteobacteria bacterium
TCTCGCTCCCACACAACAACCAACGCATCGTGCGGTTCGCCCGGCCTGCCTACGGCGAAGTGGTCGTTTTTCTCAAGCCGGACAACCAGCCACTTGGCAAGCCCTCCATCGAAGCGGTGGAGGACGACATGGTGGGCAAGGACTTCATCAAGCGCATCGTCGGGTTGCCCGGCGATGTCATCGAGATGAGAAACGACGTGCTGCATGTAAACGGCCGCGCGGTCCCCAGGTGCCGCGTGGGAACCCAAGAGTACCGCTCCCGGACCTTCACCCAGAAATGGGTTGACGCCAGGGGAGAGCTTTGGGTCGAAAAGCACGGAGCGCACACCTACACGATATTGGAAGAACCCGGAGCCCTGCGATCTTTCCCCCCGGTGACCGTCCCCGAAGATCGCCTCTTCGTCCTAGGCGACAACCGAGACAACTCCAACGATTCGCGCTACTGGGGCACGGTCCCGTTCGACGCCGTCAAAGGTCGTGCCATGTTCATCTGGTGGTCCAATCGCCGCCCGTACGGATTTCAATGGGACCGCATCGGCAATGTCATCATGAGCGAGCCCGAGCTGACCGAAGAACAAAAGGCCGCCCTGGAGGCCTGCCCAGAGGTTCGATGAGCCTTGCGTGACCTGTTCGCGCAAGGTCATAACGCGCTTTTTTACCGGCTTTAGATGCGCTACAGTGTGCAGACATGAAGCGCTCACATCCATGTCTGCCCCGCGCGGCGTTTTTCACGCTGTGTGCCTCGATTTGGATCTCGAGCCCCAGCATGGTTTTTGCGCAAGCACCCGAGCAGCGAACCTCCCACCCCCAGTCCTACCTGGCCGGAGGCACCGGCTACTCCATGATGCACGCCTGGCTCGAGGAGAATGAGGATCACGCGGCGCTGGCGTACGGACCTGTGCACGGCTGGCAGGCAACTATTCGAGTGGGCGATGCTTTCGCAAAGTGGTTCTCTTTGGGCTTTCAGATATCCTTGGCCCAGGCCAGGAGCCGGAAAAGAGATATCCGCATCGGGGCTTTCGGCCTCCTCCTCGATACGACTTTCTATCCGGTCGAGGGCCTCAGCCTCAGGCCGGCGGTGGGGCTGGGTTTCGGCTACGCCCAGGGGAACGAAGACTACAAGTTCGGCTTCGGAGGCCCCACCATGCTCTCCATGAGCGTGGGGTACGAGCTCAGGGTGACCGAGCGCTTCTACATTTCACCTGTGGCTCAGGTCTATTGGATCACCAAGAACGACGAAGACTACGACGCGGTCATGTTTTTCCTGGGGGTCGACTTCATCAAGTGGTTCGAGAGCGCGACCGGTTGACGCCGCCCCCTTTTTGGTAGACCCCTCGAAGCCCACCTGCTCCGATAACGAGACCGGCCCATCCCCCGAGGATGTCGGCCACGACGTCCCAAACAGACGAATCTCTAGATGGCACGAGGGATTGGTGGAGCTCGTCAATGGCCCCAAAAAGCGCAATGACGACCACGCCGACGACGAGAGATTTTTTAAAGGACCAGCAAAAAGGCGATCTGCGCAGGCCGGCTCCCAGAAAGAAGCCGATGGGTAAAAACGCCGCAAAATGCGCGAGCTTGTCCCAGACGCTCACTCCGATCTGGCTTATGATATCCGCTCGCAGATGAGACAACACGCTGATGAAGCCCACGAAGTACAAAACCGCACACGCGATGAGTATCAAACCGGTCTTTTTTTGGCGGCTCACTGTCCCTCCGGTGTCATGGCGGCTCACTGTCCCTCCGGTGTTAGCGCGACTTGTGCCCGGTCAGCGAGCGCGAACGGGCAGGATCGCCGAGCCTTCGAGGCTGTGGGGAAGAAGCTGCACGACCTCGACATCGATGAGCTTACCCAGCGCGCTACCCAGTGTCATTCCTGGCGGGACTGGAAAATTCACGATCTGGCCGTTGCGAGCGCGGCCTGTCAGCTGTCCCGGGTTGCGCCCGGGCCCTTCGACCAGCACATCGAGGACTTTGCCGACAAGCTCGGCGCGCAGCTCGTCCACGATGCGATCGATGACCGTGTGCAGCGCGGCGAGCCGGCGTTTTTTTTCCTCCTCGGGAACGTCGTCTCTCCACTTCGTCGCAGGTGTCCCGGGGCGCTGGGAATACTTGAACGAAAACACACCCGAGAACCGAGCATCCTCGATCAAGCCGAGGGTTTGCTCAAAATCCTCCTGGGTCTCCCCACTGAAACCGACGATGATGTCCGTTGAAATCAAGATATCGGGACGACTCGAGCGCAGTTTTTCCACCACCTCGCGGAAATGCTCCGCCGTGTATCTGCGCCCCATGCGGCGCAGCATCCTCGACGACCCCGACTGGACTGGAAGATGGATCGACTCGCACAAAGTCTCCAGGTGACCAAAAGATTCTATGAGCTCCTTTGTCATGTAACCTGGATGAGGAGACGTAAAACGCACCCGCTCGAGCCCCGGGACCCGATCGAGTCTCGCGAGAAGGTCAGCAAAGCTCGCACCTTCGTAGTTGTAGGCGTTGACGGTCTGGCCGAGCAAGGTCACCTCCCGCACCCCATTTTGTGCGAGGGACTCGACCTCCCGAACCACATCGTCATCAGGACGGAACCTCATGGGGCCGCGAACGAAGGGCACGATGCAGTAGGTACAACGCTCAGAGCATCCCTTCATGACGGTCACAAAAGCGCTCGTACCGGTTCGCTTTCCCTGCGGCTCCAGCGAGAGAAAATCTCCAGGACGGCCTTCATCGAAACCGACGCGGCTCAATTGACTTTTGCACTCGCGCACTCGTTCGATGAGGCTCGGGAGCTGTCCATAGTGATCCGGCCCTAGGACCAGGTCCACCGCTGGAATCAGCTTGAAAACCTTGTCCCCTTCCTGCTGAGCGGCACACCCCGCGAACACGATGGTCAAGTCGTCCCTGTCCCGCTTTCGAACACCCAGCCGGCCGGCCTCAGAGATGGCCTTGTGCCACGCTTTCTCGCGCACGGTGCACGAGTTGATGATGAGCACCTCGGCTCCCCGCGGGGCGTCTGTGATTTCGTAACCGTGCCGTGACAAAATATCCGCGATGCGTTCGGAGTCGTGGACGTTCATCTGGCAGCCGAAAGTTTTGATATAGGCCTTCATGACGCGTTTGGTCTCGCATTTGGTCGGAAAAATCAACGAAAAACAAGAACGGAACGACCGCGAGGAGAGTCTTCGCCTCCGAAAGCGGAGGCTCATCTGTCTTCGTCGAGCTCCTCGGGATCGAGCTCCTCGGCGTCGAGCTCCTCGGGATCGAGCTCCTCGGCGTCGAGCTCCTCGGGGTCGAGCTCCTCGGCGTCGAGCTCCTCGGGGTCGAGCTCCTCGGGATCGAGCTCCTCGAGCACACTGCTATCATCGAACTCAATATCTAAAGTGGTCTCGGGACTTGAAGAGTCTGGCGACGAGGCGGCATTTTCATCGCTGCGTACCTCGGCGATATCCTCGTCATCGACAATATCCGCTTCCATCGCTTCGTCCGCGACGTCATCGTCCGCTTCATCTGCTTCATCTGCTTCGTCCGCGACGTCATCGTCCGCTTCATCTGCTTCGTCCGCTTGAGCGATGTGATGGTCATCGTCGTCTTCTTGAGGCGTGCTCTCGGCAGCCTCGGACGCGCTCGAAGCGGGGAGCGTCGAAGGGCGCGGGGGCGGCGTGCTGGGAAGAGACTTCTCAAACGCATCATCATCATCTTCTTCTTCATCTTC
>JAABTR010000709.1 GCA_011389755.1 Deltaproteobacteria bacterium
CTTCTTTGGCCAAATCTTCGATATGATACGGTTTCTTGAGAACGCCGGCCGCTTGTTTTGAGATCTCCCGGTGGGATTCCTCATCGAAGCTGTGCCCCGACGCGACGATCACTTTGACGTGGGGGTCGATCTTGCGCATCGCCTCGAAAGTCTGCCGACCGTTCATTACGGGCATCTCCATGTCGAGGATGACCAGGTCCACTTCGAGATGGTTCTTCTCGAAATAGGACACCGCCTCCCGGCCGTCCGAACAGGTCGCGACTTCGTGCCCAAGACTTTTGAGCATCCCCGCTCCGAGCTCTCGAACCAGCTCTTCGTCGTCCACGAACAGCACTCGTACCCCTGGTTGCTCTGTGCGAGGGGCACCGCTCGAGGGGAGCTCGCGCGGTGGATCGCTGTGGGGCAGGTAAATGGAAAACACCGAGCCGCGACCAGGTTCGCTCGCAACAAAGATGGCGCCTTTGTGGCTCTTGACAGCTCCGTAGACGCTCGCGAGGCCCATCCCGGTGCCCGCGCCTTTTTCTTTTGTCGTAAAAAACGGCTCGAAGATGCGGTCGATTATCTCGGGTTTCATACCGGTCCCGTCGTCCTCGACCTGAATCAGCACATACTTCCCGGCGGCGAGCTCTGCGCGACTCGGGGACGAAGTTTCGTCGTCGACTTCGGCGAGCTCTGCCCGAAACACGATCGTTCCGCCATCTGACAGGGCGTCGCGGGCGTTGATACCGAGGTTCAGCAACATGTTTTGTACTTGGGACGGATCCCCTCGGACATAGAGGTCTTCGTCACCGCATTGCCAGCTGAGACGAATTCGCTTGTCGATGCTGCGCTCGAGCATCTCGATGACCTCTGTCACTACCTCTGACAGATTCACCGGCACAGACTCGATCATTCCCTTGCGGCTGAAGGTAAGGAGCTGTTTGACCAGGTCCTTGGCCCGAGTACCACCTGTGAGGACTTTTTGGGCGTGGCGCTTGAGCGTGCCGTCTTCAAGGTCTACGACCAGGAGATCGGCAAACCCCAAGATCACTGAGAGCTGGTTGTTGAGATCGTGCGCGATGCCGCCCGCGAGCTGACCGATGGCCTGCATCTTCTCCGACTGACGAAGCTGGGTCTCGAGCTCCCTGCGCTCGGTGATGTCCACCGTGGCTCCCACATAGCCGACAGCCTTGCCCTGTTCGTTGTAGATGCCTTGCATCAACCAGTAGATGTCCCTCGTCCGCTTGCCGCTTGCATGGATTTGGGTCTCGATTTCCACAGCGCGACCTGTTTGGGTCGAAGCTATGGTCGATAGATGTGCCTCGGTCAGTTTGCCGAAAAACTCTGCGCGGGCGTCTTTGGGAATGAAGTCTTCCCACGCGTCGAGGGGCGCGTCCTCTCGGTGGAATCCCGTCATCTGACGCCAGCGGTCATTCGTGTACGTGAGCTTTAGGTCGACATCGGCCAGGACGATACCGATGGGCGCGAGCTCGGCAAGTCGGCGGAAACGCCTCTCGCTCGTCGCGAGCTCCTTGGTTCGCTGCGCCACCTGCCGCTTGAGCGATCTCGACCAGTAAAAAGACAGAAACAGGAGCATGGCCAGAAGACCCAGCGCTGCTGCTCCGTATTTTAAAAGCGTCTCGAATCTGTGGGACTCTTCGTAGACGCCGAGCCACTCGTCGCGAATTCGTTTGTATTCCCCCGTGCTGTGGAGCGCCTCGAGCGCGTTGGCGAATCGTGCTACGAGGTGCTTTTTTTCGTGCGGTGCCGCGTAACAATACTCTGGAGACATCAGGGGCGCCACCCCGACGACCAGGTTGTCGTAGCCCCTTTTTTTTATCCAATACCAAGCAGGGACCCGGGCGACCAGCGCACAGTCGCCGCGCCCCGAAGACAGCATTCGCAGGGCCTCTTCTTGTGTCTTGACCAGGGTCAGCCCGTCTGCCAGCCCGTGCTCTAAGGCCCAATCGTGCATGATGTCACCGCGCATCGCGATGATGCTTTTTCCCTTGAGCGCTTCGATGGACTGGGGAATAGGACTCGTGCCCGTCCTGACCACCACGACATGATCGATAATCCTGTGCGGCTGGGTGAAGTCGAACTCCTTGTCTCTCTCGCTGGAGTAGAACATGCCGTGGGTGATGTCGATGGTCCCGCGGCTCAGGCCGTCGCGAATTTCGGACCAGGGCCCGAGGCGGATATCCACGTTCACGCCCATGATTTTTGCCAGGGCTCGGGTGAGCGCCACGTTGTATCCGGTGGAGAGACCGTTTTCATCCAAGTACTCGTAGGGGGGATAGTTGTGATCTCCCCCCACGACGATGCGGCTCGTGTCGCTGCCGGGAGGGGAAATCCATTTGCGCAGCAAACGATCAAAGGCCCCGTTCGTCATGACGGCGGAGAGCCCCTCGTTGAGCAGGGCCAAAAGTTCCTTGTCGCCTTCGCGTACGGCAAAGCAGAAGTCTTGACGAAACGACTCGAGCTTCTGTTTTGCAAAGACGAGATTGGTGAAGCTCTTCTCGCGGATGAGATGCGAGGCGAGGTGTCTTTGAATGATGACCGCGTCGTGCTTTCCGCGGGAGAGCTCCGACAGCGCTTGCTCAAAAGTTTGCGTTGTGGAGATATGAGCGTCGAGGTTCGAACGCCGCGCGAACTCCTCGGAATTGTCGGCCTTCATCACAGCGAGGCGCTTGCCTCTCAGATCGCGCAGGGAGCGGATGTCCTCGGTGCCTCTGCGCACGACGATGGAGCCGTACGCGCGCAGGTAGGGAACGGTGAAATCAAAAAAGAGCTCCCGCTCCGGCGTTCTACCCACGAGGGGGAGCACCTGGACGTCCCCTTGCTCCAGCGCGGACTTGACTTCGACCCAGCTGCCGACCCTGAATTTCACCCTTTGTCCCATCTCGTGCAGGGCCGCGCGCAGAAGCTCAACGGCAAAGCCGGTGGCTTTTCCGTCGGCGTCCACTGCTGAGTAGGGTGGATAACCGATCTCCGCCGCCGAGAGGATCGTTGCGCCTTTAGCCACCTCTGAGTGGGAGGCGCCGTCTTTTGCAACAGCGCAGACGAGGAGGACCGGCACAAGAATTCCAAAGACCATGTGATTTATCTGAGAGCCTACCATCGTTGAATCACACCAGATTTGAACGTTGTTTCTTCGGCTTTCAAGGTGCAGATCGAAGATAGCTTGAGATGGTGGGAGAAGCAACGTTGGGGACCGCTGTCGACGCCCCGCTCGAAGGCGCTCGAAGGGACAGTCGCGGATCGGTTCCCGGTATGTTATACGCCTTCTCCATCTGTCGCAGATGACGACAAAAAGTTGAAAAGGTAAACAAATTTGGTCTGTAACGACCGGACAAACGCGAAGGAAACCAGCTCACCCTCTTTGTGCTCCCACGCGAAAGACGCGCTCCTGAGCCGCTGGAAGCTCGCGCTCGCCGTTTCGGCAGCGGTCGGCCTCGCGCTCCTGGTCGGGCTGTCGTTGGATATCAAGCCGTGTGACGATGCATATATCTCCTTTCGCTACGCTCAAAACCTCGCAGACGGGGAGGGGCTGGTGTTCAACCCGGGCGAGCGGGTGGAGGGGATGACGAATTTTTTGTTCACGGTTTTGATTTCCGCCGGGCAAATGGCGGGCCTTAAGCCCGAGACAGGGGCCCTGCTCCTCAATCTGGCCGGGTTGGCCCTCTTGGTGCTGCTCCTCCTGCGCTCGGGCGCCGGCTTTGCGCGCAGCTTGCAGCGAGGGCGCGCAGGTGTGCCCCTGTT
>JAABTR010000710.1 GCA_011389755.1 Deltaproteobacteria bacterium
GAGCGATATCCTTCCTCGGGAGAGACGCACCCAGGGTCGACGTATCTCGAGATATCGTAACGCTCCCAGTCCTTGAGCATGAACGGAGACGGTGGGACGATGCAGTAGCCGTAGACCGCGTGGCGCCCCCATGAGGCGCGCCGGTCGTGAACGTATTCGAGGAGCCCTCGTTCTGCGAGATCGACGAAGGCGGTTTCGTCGGCGCGGGGATCGTCGTTTCCGAGGATCACGAAAAAACGGGGGTAGTCGTCCTTGAGCGTCTCTCGCAGCGCGCAGAGCTTCTCGGCGAGAAATCCGCAGATGAAGTCGCCCTCGATCTCGGGCTCCGCGGCCAGCCCCATGCCTCCTGGGAGCAGGTCGCCCCCCATGAACACCGCCTTGGGGGCTTCTTTTTCGATGATGTCGAAGAGCGTGGCGTAACGGCTCGTGCGGCCGTGCAGGTCGGACACAAAGATGCAAGAAATCAAAAAAGGCCTCCTCATGTGCGCCTTGAGAGCTTAACACGGGCCCATCGAAAGAAGATACTCTGGTGTCTGCGCCTCGTTTTTGCTTTTTCAACAGGCGGCTCTCACCGCCTGGGACAGACGTTTTTTGAGGTCGTCAAATGAGAAGGGTTTGGCCAAGAACGGGATGCGTTTCTTTTCGATGAGTTCGCCGGCATCGAGCCCGGCTGAGTATCCGGACATGAAGACGACGCGCACCTTGGGATCGATGCGCTCCAAAGCGGTGTAGATCTCCAGGCCGTTGCGCCCGGGCAGGACCATGTCGAGCAGCACGACCGAGAAGGCATCGCACTGGAACGATCGAATGGCCTCGTCGGCGTTTGAGGCGGTGGTGACCCGGTAGCCGAGCTGCTCGAGCATCAGCCTTGCGGTCCTGCGGACGATCGCTTCGTCGTCGACCAACAAAATGTGCCCGTCCGCGGGGGTGACACCCTCGGCGCACGGTGACGGCGCGCGCTCGGCCGGCTCGCTTGGGACTGTGGGCAGGCAGATGGAAAAGCAGGTCCCGCAGCCGATGTCGCTGTCCACCCAGATGGTGCCTCCATGGGCTTCGACGGCGCTGTGGACCGTGGCCAGCCCCATCCCCGTGCCGTGTCCTGCGCTTTTTGTGGTGAAGAAGGGATCGAAGATGCGCGGGAGGTGCTCTTCGTCGATACCTAGGCCCGTATCCGTCACCGTGAGCAAGATGCGAGCTGGGCTTTGTTCGCCTCTGGACATCACGGGGCGGTCAGGGCGGCTGTCTTTGAGGTTTTTTGTTCGAAACTCGAGGGTTCCGCCACCCGGCATGGCGTCGCGGGCGTTGAGGGCGAGGTTGAGCAGGGCGCTTTGGATCTGGGTGGGGTCACCGCAAAGCGTTGTCGCGGGCGCTTCGAGCGCTGTCTCGACGATGATGTTTTTTCCAATACTGTGTTCGAGGATGCTCGCGACCTCGGTGATGAGGGAGTTGACGTCGAAAGCGACCGAGCGCGCGGGCTCTTTTCGGGCGTAGTCGAGGAGCTTGTCGGTCAGATCGTTGGCGCGCCTCGTCCCCGCGAGGATCCCGTCGGCATATTTTGTCAAACGGGGATCTCCTTTGTACTGGGCCTGGATGAGGCTGGCGTACGCTGAGATGCCCGACAATTGGTTGTTGAAGTCGTGCGCGATGCCCCCGGCCAGCTGTCCGATGGCTCTGAGCTTCTCGGACTGCCGGAGTTGCTCCAAGAGCAGGGCGTTTTCTTCTTGTGCGGCCTTGCGATCGCTGACGTCGCGCAAGACGCCCTGCAGCCCTTCGACATTTCCCGCAGCATCGCGAATGAAACTCAACTGGACCTCCCCCAAAAAAGTGGTGCCGTCTTTGCGAACGTACTCGTGCTCGAGCAGGGGGATATGGGGGTCCTTTTGTTCGGCGAGGGTCAGCGCCTCCTCGTAGTCCTTTTGAGCCCGACCGCGGGATCTCGGGGTCATCAAGGCGTCCTGACCGAGCTTTGAGAATTCTTCGGGGGTGTACCCGAAGACCGCCTGAACCGAGGGGCTCACGAAGGTGAAGCTCAAACGCAGGTCTTGAACGAACAGGACATCGCGCATGGTCTGGGAGAGCACGCGGTACTTTTCTTCGCGCTGTCTCAGGCTGGACGAGCTGGCCCTCAGCTGGGTCAGCGCCTGGGCCAGATTGTCTTGGACGGTGCCGACGGTCACCACAGCCAGGATGATGAACAGGCCGCCTCCTGCCAGGTGGACGATCCAGGCCTCGGCGGAGTGGACATACCGGACGATTTCAGGGTTGCGCGGCAGGATGCCGGACACGTCGGCCGCCGCGATCCCCGCGAGGGCGCACAGGCTTCCAATGACGATGAGAAAGCCCCGTCGCTGTCCGTAATAGACGCTCGCGATGATGCAGCCGGCGGCGAACATGATCGGTCCGATGGTTACGATCCCCATTGTCAGGTAGTTCAATGCGGCGCTCAAGCCGACGGTGATGATGATACAGGGGACGATGAATTCGAGAGGGAGTCTGCGTCTGAGCAGAAGCAACGTGATGATAGCGGCGAACGTCCCCAGATCGCAGATGATATTGGGATGCCAGCCGAAGTAGGTCACCCGGTAAACCGAGGCCGCCACGGCGACGAAGCCGAGAGATGCGGTGATCTTAACGACCTTGTTCAGGATGTCGTTCATCGCCGTTTGCCGCGCCTCTTGGACGATTTGATTCGCCGCCACGCTGTTTGCCGAAAATTGCAACAGCAGATCCCTCCTTGCCGACTCTAACCATGTAATTGGTTCCAAAGACTATAGATCAACTAGGCTCGCATCGCATCGTCCATTTTCGATATTTGCCATGTTCGGGGGATCTGGGCCGGGGTAGGAGATGAAACGCTCGGGTGTCCGCGAAGCGGGGCGCGGACACCGTCAGAGGTTGGTCTTTCTGCCTCGGACCAGTCCGACGACCAGAGAGACCGCAAACGCGACGAGAAAGACCCAGAACAGGATCTGAGCCACCCCCGCGGCGGCCGAAGCGATGCCTCCGAAGCCGAAAATCGCCGCGATCACCGCGATGATGAAGAACATAAAAGCCCAGTAAAGCATGGATACCTCCCTGTCATTTGGGCGGAGCTTTTCCGCCATTTTGGCCGTTTGTGTGATTGCCGAGCAATCTTTGTGCCAGTTGCCCCCGAGGTCCGGGGCGTCCTATTTTTGCTCGTCATCGAGCTGCTTTTGGAGATTGTCGATGGAGTCGTTTAGCTCGTTGAGGGCGTTTTGAGCGCCTTCCTTCATGCTTTTTTGTGCCTCTATCGACTGATTCTTCATCGTCTTGGCGGTCTGCTCGACTTGCTGCTCGGCTCTTTGTTGGAGGCTCTTGAGTTTTTCGATAGACTCTTGGTATTCCTGTTTGGTCTTGTCTCCGGCGCCTTCAATCCGGTTCTCGAGCTGCGCGAGGTTGTCCTTGAGCTCGTTCATCTCGTTGTCGAGACTGAAACTGCCCGCTTCGCCTTCTTGGCCTCGTTCCTCCTGCCTCATTTGGACGTCTTGTTGCGGATCCGGCTGGGGCGCGACCCGCTGCTCTTGCTCGAAGCTTTTAAACTCGCTTTCGGGTTGGGCTTCGGGTTTTTTTTCGCAGCTTGTGAGCGTCAGGCAATTCGCCAGCCACACCAGACCCAAGAGGCACAGTTTTGTCGCTTTTGTCTTCATCTTGATTCTCCTCGCCGTTGTTGGTTTTCTGCGTGCCAAGCAAGAGCCGGACCACTT
>JAABTR010000711.1 GCA_011389755.1 Deltaproteobacteria bacterium
TCATCGGCGGTGCCGTCACATTGATCCTCATCATCCTGGGGCTCGCGGCCATTGTCCATTTTGGCCGCGAAGATATCGCGAACGAGCCTCCAGGATCCGCCGGGCAAACTCGCCAGGTGCCGGCCCAGAGCCTCTCCGGGCAGACCGGCGCGAGGGAGCTTTTGACCGAATCCGTTTTGATCTCCTTTGACGTGTCTCCCAAGGCCGCGCGGATCGCGCTTGACGGCCGCGCTCTCCAAAACGATGTCCGGCAGATCGAGCTCTCCAAGACGAATCGGACGCACACCCTCAAAGTCTCGGCGCCGGGATACAAGTCAGAGACACTATCATTCACAGCCGACACCAATCGGGAGTTGACGGTTACCTTGGCGCGTTCGGCCCGCTCGCTGTCGCCAAAGGCGACCCGCAGCAACCAGCCGGGCAGCGCGGCCGGGCCGCGCCGCTGAGCGCTCAGCGGCTCCTCAAAAAGGAGCGGCGGCCTCTGATCCTAGTCCATGGGCAAACGCGTCTTCTTCTGAAAAAGGCGGGATGACTGGGCGTCGACGGCGCGGCGGCCCGAGGTTCGGATGCCCTCCAAGACCCGCTCGAGGGCGCGTTCGGCCTCTGCAAGATCTTGGGGGCGGACGCGCGCGGCGAGATGGTTCTCAACAGCCACCTCATCGCTGGCGAGCTGAGAGCCGAGTCTCAACCTGGCTCTCGCAACATCCCCATCTTTGTCAGGACCTGTCTCTACCAAGGCGAGCTGCCTCAGCTGCTGCCTCGCCTGCTCGCTCAGTTCGACTTCGTCGCCACTTCGGCTCTTCTTCGCGGCGTCGATCTGTCGAATGACCGACGTTTTTTTCCGCTCGGCCATGGCCGCAGCCTCTCCAACGACTTGATTGTTGCTGACTCTAAGCCCCATCTCTTCCCTCCGTGGAAGTTTCGCCCGGAAACACCTCCCGGGCAACGGGCGGCTGGGACCGCCCGGTTTGCGTCCTTGCACACGACAACGCGATTCAATCTCACAATTTGTCATCTTCGCTGCAAAGAGTCAAAACCTTCTTCTACGATCGCTTGGAGCCGCGCATGGCGGCCATGGCGGCCGAGATGAGCGCCACGCCCGCTGCTGCGAAGAGCACCAGACGCAACGCGCGCAGCTCGACGCCCCCCCAAGGTGCTCCGGTTCGCCCGCCGAGTATATGAAACAAAGTGGTTGCCACAGCGACTCCGAGCAACATCCCGAGGATCCTCGCCTGCGCCATGATTGCCCCGGCGACTCCTTGCAGGCGCTTGGGCGCCGCCCCCATCAGCGCGCTCGAGTTCGGAGAGATGAACATCCCGGTTCCCAGGCCGACCACCGCCAACGCAGCCACAGGCAGCCAGATGTTTTCCGTGTCAGCGGGCAGCGCCAAAAACACCAACCCCGCGGCGAGCACCAGCATGCCCAACGTGGCCGGGCCGCGGCTTCCCCAATGATCCGATAACCACCCCGAAGGCGCCGCCACCAGAGCCATGACGAGCGGCTGCACCGAGAGCACCATCCCAGACTGCTTTGGCGTCAGGCCCAGCGCTTCCTCGAGATAAAAAGGCATCATCAAGATGATCATGAACAGGGCGACATAGTTGCCCAGAGCGCTGAGGACGGCGCCCGTAAACAGCCTCGAGCGAAAGAGCCCCAAGTCCAGCAACGCGTGGCCGGACCTGCGTTGCCAGGCGACAAACCCGACGAGACCCGCGATCCCCGCGCCCGCCATGGCGTAAGCACCGCCGGGGGGCACGGTGCCGCGGGGGCCTTCGCTCAAGGCGAGGAGTAAAAGAGGCAGCGCCGCCATGAGCGCCAAGCCTCCAGCCCAATCGAACTTCCCCTTGTTATCCGAAACCATCTTGGGCGGCAAAAGTTTGAGCCCGAGCGCGATGATGATGACGCCGACAGGGACATTCAAAAAGAAAATCCAGCGCCAATCGAGCACCGACACGATAGCCCCGGCTGCCGGGGGACCCACTGTCAAACCCACGTAGGTCGAGGTGGACAAAATCCCCATGGCTCGCCCGCGCCGCTTTGGCAAAACGCTCGTGGTCACCAGCGCCGGGCCCGTAGCCATGGCCATCCCCGCCCCAAAGGCTTGAACCACCCGAAAAAACACCAACCACGCAAAGCTCGTGACCAGGCCGCACGCGAGCGCCGCCAGGCTAAAAAAACCGATGCCGACCAGGTAGAGGCGCCCGTGCCCCAACATGTCGCTCGCCCTGCCCCATTGAAGGAGGGTCACCGCCACTCCGAGCAAAAAACCTTGAACGATCCAGCGGGAGTCAGACAAGGTCACGTTCAGATCGCGACCGATGGAAGGCAGCGCCACATTGACCATCGATCCGGCCGCTGCGCTGAGCAGCGTGCCTGTGGCCACGACAAACAAGACCCAGTTTTGAGTGTCTTTTCTCTTCGTACGAGCTCGCGCTAACGCTGGCAATCTTTTCACCATCTTTGCACGCATCATAGCCTCAAAAGCTTTTAGAACAAGACCTCGAGCCTTAAGGGCTCTGCTACCGGCCGGGGTGCGTTGACTTGTCCTTTCGAGAGCGCTTACTATTTTAAAGAAATTCCAAGAAGCTGAGGTCGAAAACCATGGCGCTGATTGAGCTCAAAGAAATCTCACTGCACCTCGAAGGCAAACCGATCCTGGACAAGCTCAGCCTCTTTGTCGAAGAAAAGAGCAAGGTGGCCGTAAAGGGCCCCTCGGGAGCCGGCAAGACGGCGCTTTTAAAAGTCGTGCTCGGCGTTTTCAAACCGCGAGAGGGTCAGGTCACCATCGACGGTCTCTTGCTAAGGCCTGAAAACTTCGACGCGCTTCGCAGGCGAATCTCCTTCATCCCGCAGCATGTCAGCGTGTTCGAAGACCAGACGCTTAAAGAGTACATCGAGCGCCCTTTTGGATTCAAAAACAACCGCGCCGAGCGCCCGAGCCGCCAAGCGCTGGAGCAGGCGCTGTCGAGCCTGAATCTGCCTGAGGAGCTGCTGGAGCAGTCGATGTATAAGTTGTCGGGCGGCGAAAGACAACGAGCAGCCATCGCCCGCGCCCTGTTGCTCGGACGCACCTTGATGCTGGTCGATGAGCCCACCTCCGCCATCGATGACCAAAACACCGACAAGGTCAGCGACGCCATATTGGGCAACGACGAGCTCACCGTCTTGTCCATAAGTCACGACGACCGCTGGCTGTCGCGCTGCGACTTCGTGTTGACGCTCGAAGATGGACGGATCGCGGCCCCCGCATCCGAATAAAAAGGACAGATCGCGACCGATGACAACTCAAGACATCTCTGCCGTGGGCCTCGCGTTTGCTTACGCCACTGTTGCGCTCAGCCTCGTGTTCGTCGTCTACCTCCAGGTGGGCAAAATCATGGAGATCCTCGTCAGCGTCCTTCGCATGTCTGTGCAGCTGGCAGCGGTCGGCCTCTACCTGCACTTTATCTTCGCGTGGAATAATCCGCTTTTGAACTTCGCGTACGTGCTGCTCATGGTGGTCATCGCCAACTACTCGCTGGTGCGCAACTCAGGGCTGGTGATGGGGTTCTTTTTCACCTCCCTGCCCGCCCTCCTGATTTCCTTGGCCGTCGTTATCGGGTATTTTCTTTTGTTCGTCTTCCAGCCGAGCCCCTTGTACGATGCTCGGTACGTCATCCCCATCGCCGGAATGATCTTGGGCAACAGCATGAGCCGCACCATCATCACCC
>JAABTR010000712.1 GCA_011389755.1 Deltaproteobacteria bacterium
TCAAGGCGGCGATGGGGCTCATCTTCCCAAGCAAGGGCTCTGTGCAAGTTTTGGGAAAGAGCTGCACCGATCCCGCCTCTCGCCGCGGCGTGGGCTATCTGCCGGAGAACCCCTACTTCCACGAGAGCCTGACCCCGAGGGAGCTCTTGGCCTTTTACGGGCGTCTGTACGGCCTGGATCGCAAGACCATCCGCACGCGCACCGAGCGCCTCTTAAAGCAAGTGGAGCTGGAGGAGGCCGCGAATCGTCAGCTTCGAAAGTTCTCCAAGGGGATGCTCCAGAGGGTCGGGCTCGCCCAGGCGCTCCTGGCCGAACCGAGGCTGCTCCTCCTCGACGAGCCGATGAGCGGCCTCGATCCCATCGGGCGGAAGCTCCTCGCCGACATGATCGCCCAGCTCGGAGCCAAAGGAACCACGGTTATCTTTTCCTCCCACATCCTATCGGACGTCGAGCGTTTATGCTCCCGTGTCGTGATCCTCAACCGGGGGCGCAAGGTGGCCGAGGGGCGCCTCGAAGATCTCCTCAAAAAAGAGGCGGGGACCGAGTCTCTCGAAGATTTGTTTGTTCGAAAGGCCCTTGAGGTCGATCCCGCCGGTTATCCGGCCTGAAACTGGAAAATGTCCGTCCGATCTTCGGTTTGGACGCACGTGTCATGAAGGGACGCCGACGCGGTCGAGCCTTTGGGCCGCTCGCTCGGCGGTGCGTGGGGCCTGATGACGCAACAAAAGAGGTTGATTATGAGAAGAAGTCGATTTTCGGGCGTGGCGCTCTTGACCGTTTTGACCGCCGCGAGCGCCTTTGCCTCCTGCGCGGATGACGGGGCCGAGGCGAACGAAAGCGGCGGCGGGGACACGGAGACGCCGGGCAATCAAGACTCAGATACCAGCGGCGATGACTCGAAGGGGCCGGCGTGTGAGCCCGACGGCGGCGCGCTCGGGCAGCCCTGCGACAAAGAGAACCTGTGCGATTGCGACCACATCTGCGGCTACCAGGCGTTTGGGGAGGCGGTGGACGGCGGCGAGGCCGTGACGAACTACTGCTTTTTGCGCTGTGACCCAAAAGCGCCGGATTGCGGGGCGAACCACGCCTGCGTGCCCAGGCCGGGCGAACGGTCCTTGTGCCTGCCGACGGGCCGGATAACGGCGGGGCAGTTCGAGGCCAAGGTCTTCTCGGCGACGGCTCAGGCGACAGCCGAAGATACCAACCTCGACCAAGAGATCGCGGGGAGCCTCGGGGGCGAAGCTTTTCCTGCGAAGAACGCCGCGGTCGGCGTCTACGATCCCAAGACCAAGACCCACCACCTCATCGTGGTGATGGGCGGAACCGGTGGCGATATCTGGACCCTGGACGTGCGGGTGCCCCAGAAGAAATGGACGCCCGGGACGTGGAAAGTCGGAGGCTTTTCCGCCGCCCTGTTCAGGTCCGGGTCCAAGCCGCCTCAGCTCTGGTACGAGGCCGAGGCGGTGCGAGGGACACTGAAGATCGAGGCGGCGCCCGCGCCTTGCGAAACGGGGGGCGACGCGTGCGAGCCCATGCGGGCGTCTTTTGACCTGGAGCTCGTGGGGATGCGCACCGAGATCAAGGCGTCGCAGCAGCCGAAGAGGTGATCGGCGCGGCGTCCTCGTCGGCGCCGGCGGAGCTATCCGAGTCGGTGTCCGGCTCCGGTGCCGAGAGCTGCTGCAATAAAAAGTCGTCCGGCGCTACGAGGTCTGGTGGGACGGCGACCTGGGTGGGCTCGGTGCCCGCGATGAAGACTTCACTTATCGCGTCTTCCATCCCCTCGTAGGCGAGCAGCCCCGTCCCCGGATCGATGTCGGCGAAGACGATTCCGTGTTCGGGCGGCTCGAACGGCCTCGCGGGCAGCCCCTCGTGGGCGGCTTTCATGAAGGAGAGCCAGATGGGCAGCGCCGATCGGGAGCCTTGCTCTTTGCGACCTATGGGGCGCCGGTCGTCGTAGCCGACCCAGACCGCGCACACGATATCCGGGGTGTAGCCGACGAACCAGGCGTCTCTTCCCTCGTTGGAGGTCCCGGTCTTGCCGGCGACGGGACGCCCCAGGGCGCCTGCGCGGCCCCCCGTGCCCTCGCGGATCACCGAGGTGAGCATGGAGGTGATGACAAACGCCTCTTGCTCCGTGACGACCTGCAAGGGCGTCTTGCGAACCAGGGGAACCCGCGTCTTGGAAGTTCCCACGACCTCTTCGACGAGCCACGGCGCGAGTTTTTTTCCGCCCGAAGCAAAAGCTCCGTACACAGACGCCATCTCGAGGGGGGAGACCGATGAGGCCCCCAGGGCCAAGGAGGGCGTTGCGTCCAGCTCGGAGGCGATGCCCAGGTGGTGGGCGAGCTCCGCCACCGACTCGGGGCCGATGTCCGTGATGAGCTTGACCGCCGGGAGGTTCAAAGAGCGCGCGAGCGCCTGTCGCAGCCGGACCGCTCCCGAATATTCGCCCTGGTGAGAGTTATGGGGTTGCCACTGGCCGTGCACCTCCGGGGCGTCGTCGACGATGGTGGCTGGCGTGTATCGGCCGGTGCGCAGGGCCGCGAGGTAGAGCAGGGGCTTGAAGGCCGACCCGGGCTGCCGAAGGGCCGAGGTGGCCCGGTCGAAGCCGCCGCGGGCGACCGCGTCGCCCCCCACCAAGGCCAGTATCCGGCCGTCGGACGGAGACAGGGCGACGAGCGCGGCCTGGGGTCCCTGCTCCATGCGCAGCCGCAGAGGCTGTCCCTCTCGGGGCGTCGAGCGCAGAGACACGTGCAGCCGAGCGCCGATCTCGGCGAACTTTCGCAGTGGAAGGGCCTTGGGGTTGTAGCGGCTCTCACGGGCGACCTCGATGTAGCCCGGGTGCTCGCCCACCGCGACGAGCACCCGGTTTTTGTCTTCGTCGTGCCCGGTGACCACCGCGGGGTAGGTCTTGCCCTCGCGCAAGGGGCCCAAGGAGGGGGCGCGGCGCGGCCTTTTTCTCTTGGGAGCCTTGTAGGGGGCCAGGCGCCCATGGCGGGCGTCGATGGCCTGGAGGCCTTCGATGACGGCCCTGCGCGCCGCTTTTTGCAACTCGGGATCGATGGTGGTCTCGATGGTGTAGCCGCTTGTCTTGAGCGTGGGCGCGCTCAGGACATCGGACAGCTCAGCGAGGGCCACCGAGACCGCCTCGGGGGCCACCGCAGGGTCGTAGCTGCGGCTTGGGCTCGAGCTGATGGGAGCTTTCGCGGCGATCTCGGTGGTCTCTTCGTCGATCATGCCCAGCTTCTTCATCTCCCCGAGCACGTAAGCGCGCCTCCTCACGGCGGCCTCGGGGTGGCGGAAGGGGGAGTAGAGCGCGGGCCCCTTGGGGAGCCCTGCGAGCAGCGCCGCCTGCGAGACGGTGAGGTCCGAGACATCTTCGCCGAAGTAGAAGCTCGCGGCCTCTTGAACCCCGTAACGGGCGTAGCCGAAATTAATCTGGTTGAGATACAAAAAGAGAATCTCGTCCTTGGTCAGGCGCGCTTCGATGCGCTTGGTGAGCAGGATCTCGCGAATCTTTCGCGAGAACGTCTTTTCTCGAGACAAGAAAAATGTCCGGGCCACCTGCTGGGTGATGGTGGAGGCGCCCTGGGAGAGTCTGCCGGAGGTGATGTTCACGATCATGGCGCGCATCATGCCCGGATAATCGAGGCCCTCATGGGTCCGAAAATCGGCGTCCTCCGCGGCGATGACCGCGTC